>CAZDAQ010000174.1:0-6155 GCA_964503425.1 uncultured Opitutales bacterium | reverse complement strand
GAATCCAAATGTTTCAGAAAAATCTCCAGGTTGCGCTGCCGCCGGCGGTTGTTCTCGTCCAGCCGCTGCAATTGATTCCGCCCCAGCACCGCGTTGATCTCCGTGCTGCGCATGTTGTAGGCCGGATACGCGAAAATAAAATCCGGATTCAAGTCCGGATGCTTGGCCGCGATCGCCTTCTTCCGCTCCGCCGACTTCATCTCCCGCACCATCCCGTGCGCGCGGAACATCCGCACTGTCTCGTAAAACTCCTCGTCGTTCGTGCATACGATCCCGCCTTCGATCGTACTCATGTGGTGCGCGTAGTAGAACGAAAAATTCGACGCATACCCCAGGCTGCCCAGCTTCCGGCCCCGGTGCGTCGCGCCGTGCGATTCGCACACATCCTCAATCAGCGGGATGCCCCGCTGCGCCAGCGTCTCCAGCAGAAAATCATCCAGCGCGTTGTAGCCGAGAATGTGCGTCAAAAACACCGCCTTCACGTCGTCATCCAGCAAGTCCACCACCTGCCGCGTGTTCATCCCCAGCGTCCGCGGGTCAATGTCCACGAACACCGGCTCGAACCCCGCCTGCAGCACCGAAGCGATGTCCGACACCCACGTCAGTGTCGGCACAATGATCTTGCCCGGCCCCCGCAGCGCCCGCAGCGCGCTCATCGTCACCAAATTTGCGGACGACCCCGAGTTCACAAACACGCTGTGCTTTACCCCCAGCCACTTTGACCACTCCTCCTCAAAAGCCTGCACCTGGCTCGACTGCGTCAAAATCGGCGCCGGCTCCCGCTGCAAAAACGCAATAATCACATCCAGATCCTGCCGCGTGATGTTGTTATCCATCAGCGGCCAGTCCAGCACCGGAGTCTTCGCGAGAGTGTCACTTTTCATTGTGATAGTCTCCGTATTCCACAAGCAGCGTGGATTTGCCGTCCGTGCGCTGCAACGCCCGGTGGTAAGCCGGCAGGATTTCCTGCGCCTCCTCCAGCCGCACCACCTCAATGTTCCGGCACATGAGCTGGAACGCCTCCGTGAAATCGCCCACATGCTGCTGCTGTGGATGCAGTGGCCGCTCCGAGCCGATGGACGTGCGGATGATCACCTTCGGTTCGTAACCGCCGTGCGACATCTCGCGAATCTTGTCCAGGTGATTCACAATCTGGTTCACCGCCAGCAGCAGGAAATTCCAGCGCGGAAAAATGCACACCGGCACCAGCCCCGCCAGCGCCAGCCCGTTGCACATCCCCATCTGCAACTCCTCCTCCACCGGCAGTTCCACCCGTCGCGCCGGCGCGATGTCCTTCAGCGAGTTGAACATCGCCGTCCCGGGCACGCCCACCGCCTGCCCCAGGAACACCACCCGCGGGTCTTCGGCCAAAAAATGCATGGACGCTCGCAGCGCCTCGGCGTATTTCATGTCTGGATTAAAATTGCACGCGGACGCCCGCGCCCGCGTGAGGATATTTTGTTTGGTAGCGATAATAGACAACCAACGGGTCGTGGCTATCCTCAAATGTCAACTGGGGCGTCCCCCATGTCTCCCGCGTTTCCGTGCAGACCGACTTGCCGTTGTCCTCGATGATGAAGCGAATCGGCAGCTGGTGGTTGCGGCTGTATTTGAGGCAGGTGTTCGCCATCCCCGTCTCCGCCGTCATCTCCCCCATGAAGCAATGCACCCGCTCCGTGCCGCCCTGCCGCTTGATCGCCAATGCCGCCCCCACTGCAATCGGTAGCACCCCCGTCACAATCGCGGACGAAAATATCCGGTGCTCCGGAAAACAGAGCGAGATGGAATGCCCGGCCAGAATTTCCTTTTTCAACTGCTCCCGCGGCACCCCCTTCAACAGGCACTGGTAATGGCTGCGCCACGAACAAAACACCCAGTCCTGCGGCTGCACCGAGCGAAAAATCTCGATCATCTTCTCCTCATTCCCGCTGTAAAGATGCACCGGCGCACGCACCCGGCCCGCGTTGAATTCCGCGGCGATTTCCTCTTCGAAGGCGATGAGTTCTTCCTTGGTCATGGTTTGGAGGGCGGGGGGGTCGGTAAATTTACTTCGCGGCGGGCGGACAAACGACGTGATAATTAGTTTTGTAATGGCTTGGCGATGAAAATCTGTGTTGGCGGGTAAAGAACAAACGCGGGTCGGCCGCTAAACTTTGGCAGTCGCCGCCTCCACCTCATACTCCACCACCTTCCGGCAGTGTTGCAACAGATGCTCCACGCTTTCCTCGAAGGAATACTTTGGCTGCCAGCCCGTGGCCCGCACAAATTTCTCCATGGAGGGAATCTGCAGGGTCGCGTCCGCTGGCCGCAGCAGCCGCGGATCCACCCGCGAGGGAATGGTCACCCGGCTCTTCGTCTTCAAAATGTCCAGAAACTCCCCCACCGTCTTCGTGGTCAGGCCGCCGATATTATACGCCTCGCCGGGCTGGCATTTCTCGATCGCCACCCAGTAGGCCTCCACCGCGTCCAGCACGTCAATATACGTCCGTGTGGAATCCAGGTTCCCGTGCAGCAACTCCGCCTGCAACCCCCGCTCAATCCGCGCCACCTGCAGCGCAAATGACGTCGCGAACAAATCCGCCCGCCGCGGGTTCAGGTAGGTGAACATCCGCGTCCGGATGATCGGCATCTTGTAGGCGCAAAAATACGTGTAGCCCAGTAAGTCCTGCGCCGCTTTGGAAACCGCGTAGGGGCTCACCGGGTTCAGCGGCGCATCCTCGGTAATCGGCGTCTTCTTCACATTCCCGTAAACCTCCGAAGTGCTGCACAATTGAATCCGCGGGTTCAACCCGGAAAGCCGCACCGCCTCCAGCAGGTTCGCCGTGCCCCCGATGTTGTTCTGCAGCACCGCCAGCGGCGTGATAAACGAAGTCCGCACATTCGCATGGGATGCCAGGTGGAAAATCAAGTCCGGCTTCACCTTTTGCAGCACCCCCAGCACGGACACGAAATCCCCCAGGTCGCATTCGTGCAGCTGTATCTTGCTGCGGGATTCCGCGAGATTTGTCCGCGAGGTCGAGCTGTGCCAGCGGGCAATGCCATGCACTTCCACCTGCGGCTGGTGCTGCACCAAATAGTCCGCCAGGTAGCTGCCCCCGGAACCGCCAATGCCTGTGATGAGTGCCTTCAAACTGATGAGTATTAAGGTTTCCCCGGCGACTTTCAATCCTGAAGCGCACCCCCACCGCGTCCTCTCAGACAGACTCCTCCGCGGAATTCGGTTCGTAGAATATAATCTGCGTCCCTGCCTTCTCAAAGGCAAAAGGCACATGAATCAGCTTGTGCAGCAACTGTCGCACTGCCGCCCGCTTTGCCGGCGGCACCACCAGCAGCATAAAGCCTCCCCCGCCCGCGCCCAGGATCTTCCCGCCAATCGCCCCGGCCTGCCGGGCCGCCGCATACATGTCGTCAATCTCCGGCCGCGACACGGCCTTGCTCAATGCCCGCTTTTGCAGCCAGGTCTCATGCAGCAATTCTCCGAGTTCCTTCATGCAGTTTTTCTGCATCAGCAATTCCTTCGCCTGCCCCACGCTCTGGCGCGTCCGGTTCAACTGCACCGCCTTGGCCTCCAAATCGTTCGCATACGTCGCCGCCACGTCGGAGGAAATCCGCCGCAGCCCCGTGTAGAACAGCATCAGGTGGCTCAACACTTCCTCCACCCGGTCTGTCGCCAGCGTCAGGGGATTCACCCGAAACTCCCCCGACGGCAGAAATTCAATGTGGTTGAACCCCCCGAACGCCGCCGTGATCTGGTCCTGGCACCCCACGCTCTCCCGCAACAGGGTTTGCTCCAGATAAATCGCCTTCTGCGCCAGTTCCATCTTCGAAACCATGTCCCCCCGCAATGCATGCAACGCATGCAGAATCCCCACCGTGAATGACGAACTCGAACCAATCCCGCTGCGCGCCGGCAGGTCTCCGTCGTGATGCAGTTCCACCCCCTGCTGCAACTTGAACATGTCCAGCGCCGCCCGCACCACCGGATGCCGGATTTCCCCGATCTCGTTGCACTCCTCCGTCATCGAATACACTATCCGGAAGCGGCTCTCGAAAAACGGCGGCAAATACCGCAGCGTCAGGTAGCAATACCGGTTGATGGAGGCGGCGATCACTTCGCCTCCATGCTGCCGGAACCACCCCGGATAATCGGTGCCGCCCCCAAACAGGGAAATACGGTAAGGCGTCCGGCTGATAATCATGCGGGGCGTAAGCTGGGAATTTGACCCTTCAAGCAATCCCGCAAAGCGGACTGTGCGTGGGGCATAACCAATCGGGGCAAAGCATTCGGAGGGAAATATATCACTTCGAGACTCTCCTGTGAAGCGGTAATTTCTCCCGGCAGCGCCGCCGCCTCCACCACCACCACCACCGGCTGCCGCACATCCCCGTTCGGATACGACACAATCCGCGCCGGATCCGAGTAAACCCCCACCAGCCGCTCCACCACAATCTTCAACCCCGTCTCCTCCCCCACCTCCCGCAGCGCCGTTTGCTCCACCGACTCCCCGTAATCCATCCGACCGCCCAGCAGTCCCCACAACCCGCAATCCTCCCGCCTCTCCAGCAGGATGCGCCCCTGCGGATCGCGCACAATCACCCCCACCGCCAGCTTAAAGCCGTTGATTTCCGCAACCTTCCGTGGCGCCAGCAATGCCGCCGCCTTCGTGCTCGACTGCCGCATCTCCTCCACCGGGGCAAAATCCAGCTTCGCCTCTCCCTGAAAAAACCCCTGCGCCTCCGCGTAACTCGCCGGCAACCCGATATCAATAAATCGCCCGCCCACCGGGAATGCCCGTAATAACCCCGCCTTCGTCCACACAGGAAACATCTCCTGCTCCAGCGAAATCTTCTTCCCCGTCTCCAGCTTCTGGAAAAACGTCGTCCGCGCCAGATACACCCCGGCGTTGATCCCCGCCCGCTCCACCGCTTTCTCCGACTTCTCCACAAAACCCGTGATGCGCCGCTCCGCGTCAAACAACACCGACCCAAACCTTGCGTTCGCTGCCGTCGTCTGCACCACCATGGTAAAAAGGTCGTCCCCTTGCGGCTGCCCGGCCAGTAATTCGGCCACATCAAACTCGCAAAACGAGTCGCCGTTCAGCACCAAAGTATACGGTGTCGCTATCGTTTCACAGGCCTGCCGCACCGCACCGCCCGTGCCCAGCGGCGTTGTTTCCACCGAATAATCCAGCCGCATCGCCCCGAACTTAGCCCCCAGTCGAAGGGGAAATTGATCCGATTGATGGCACGTCGCCAAAATCGTCCGCTCCACGCCCGCCTTTTCCAACTTCTCCAGCAAATGGCACACAAAGGGTCGTCCCGCCACCCAGGCCAGCGGCTTGGGCCGGTCCGCCACCGCCGCCCGCAACCGCGTCCCCGCGCCACCGGCCAGGATGACGGCGGTCAGCGCGCCCGCCGGCAGGCGGTTTGTCGACAGCGGCTCAGACATTGGCAAACCGGGCATTGCGCACGATGCGGTAGCCCTTGATCAACTCCGCGATGCCCCGTGCCAGCGGCCATTCCGTCCGGTAGCCCGTGCTGCGAATCCGCGCGTTCGACACAATGTAGTCCCGCTTGTCCGGGTCCTCGCCAATCGGCGCTTCCAGGTAAACAAATTGCGGCAGTTGCTTCTTGATCTCCGCGCACAACTCTAGCTTTGAAAGATTCGCCTCCTCCAGTCCAGCGTTGTAGGCTCGCCCGCGCATCGTCTCGAATTTCACCAGCGCGTGCAAAAAGGCCCGGGCCGCGTCCCGTACATGCAGGTAGTTGCGCTTGAAATGCCCCTCGAACACCACGACGGCCCGGTCGTTCACCGCCCGGTAAACAAAGTCGTTCACGAGCAAGTCCAGTCGCATCCGCGGCGAGAGTCCGAACACCGTCGCCAGCCGGAACGTCAGCCCGTTCTCCCGCTCCAGCACCGCTGCCTCCGCCTCGCACTTTGTCGTCCCATACAATGAAATTGGCCGCAACGGTGTCTCCTCCGTGCAGAACTTTCCCTTCTCGCCCACCCCGTAACCGCTGTTCGTCGTCGGATAAATGATGCGCTGCTTCTTCGACGCCAGCTTGCACAACATCCGCACGGCCTCGCGGTTCGTCGTCACCGCCCCCTGACGGTCCCGGTCGCACATTGGCGCGCCCACCAGCGCCGCCAGCGG
>CAZDAQ010000173.1:0-6199 GCA_964503425.1 uncultured Opitutales bacterium | reverse complement strand
TTATGAGCCCGATTCGTTTTGCAAAAGGAATGAAAGCTCTGGCGCTTCCACTACTAAACCCAAGAACTGTTCCCAAGAAATCTTGAGTGAAACGATCGGGAGTTTTTGCCTCAAGAATCTTGTGGAGTATTTTATCCAACAAGCCAGAGGCGTTCATAAATGGAGGGTAATCTGCCATAATAACACTGTGTGTTAGTCCTTCTTACATATTGAAGCAAGGTCAAAAAGAAATCGCCTTTTACTTTCTACACGGTTGTCCGCCACACTCTCCGAACGCCTCCAAAAGGAAGCCCCCAGAAGGGGTCAGGTTGCCCCTTTCCAAGTCGAACCGCTCTTCGCAAAGGGCTTGCCCGCCAATCCCGCCCGTCCTTGGATAACCCCGCATGGCCCACGTCCCCAACCTCTACATCCTCGCCGGCCCCAACGGCTCCGGCAAAACCACCTTTGCCCAGCGTCACTTCCCATCCTGTTCATCCTATTAATCCTGTCTAAAATTTCTCCCAGCCATGACCCAAGCTCTGCCACCTCGTATCTTGACCGCCAAGGAAGCCCGCAAGCTGCCCATGATTAAATCCCTCGAGCGCACCTTCCGCCGCATCGACAAAACCGTCCGCGCCGAACACCGCAAGCTCGGCCTCCCCCTCGTCGTCTGGAAAAACGGCCGCGTCGCCAAAATCAAACCCTAGCCCAGCTTGTATGACGGATGATCCTTCAGTCTATCCGGCCAGCCCTCTGCCAGCCGACGATCCCTTCGACGGCCTCCTCCTCGGCGAATCCGCCCTCGCCCAGGACTGGAACACCCCCGAAGCAGACGCCGCCTGGGCCAGTCTCTAAAAGCTAAGCCGAAAATCCCCGACCTCGGCCTCATTGCCTTCAAGCCCTTCCGCCGCGCCGTCCGCGCCGAAAGGGAAGAGCATCGCAAGTTGGATAGGCCTCTCTCCGTGGAAACCCCTGCTCATGCCCAATCTTTTTCTCTTGCCTCCCACCCCTTCCCCTCTTTTATATCTTGAGTATCTAACCCAACTAACCTAACTAACCAACACTTCACTTTGCTTCGCGTTGCCGCCACCCTCTCCAACCCATCCCAACCGAGCCAACGCATCAAACGCATAAGGGAGCGACTTTGTCGCGACACTTACCCTGTGGGCGCATCAAGCCCACAGGGCCAACCGAGCCAACGCATCAAACGCAGCCAACGCAACCAACGCAGTGATGGTGCCCCGCCTCGTTTTCTGCTAAACTCCCTCCATCATAAACCAAAAACTCACGCGCCTCCCGGCAACCCCTCCTGCTCATCACGTATTATTTATCGTTTTCTACTCAACTAGTATTCACCTGTTCACCAAAACTACCCCCAATCCGACCTAATCCAACCTAATCCGACCAGATATATATTCCCTGACGCCGCCTCCCAACGCGCTTGCCTCCCCCCAATTATCCCGTCCATCCTCTCAATCCTGTCTAAAACCTCTTCCAAAACCTCACTAAAACACCAGCACCAGAACCCTAAGCACTAAAACACTCCTTCTAAACTTCTTCCCTCTTTTCCCATGAACATCTACCCGAACATCGTCGCCACCGTCGGCAACACCCCCCTCGTCCGCCTCAACAAGCTCTCCGCCGGCCTCCCCGGCGAGGTCCTCGTCAAGTGCGAGTTCTTCAACCCGCTCTCCAGCGTCAAGGACCGCATCGGCAAAGCCATGATCGAAGCCGGCGAGAAAGACGGCCGCCTCAAGCCGGGCATGACCATCATCGAGCCCACCTCCGGCAACACCGGCATCGCCCTCGCCTTCGTCGCCGCCTCCAAGGGTTATAAAATCATCCTCACCATGCCCGAGACGATGTCCATGGAACGCCGTGTCCTCCTCCGCATGCTCGGCGCAGAAATCGTCCTCACCCCCGGCCCCGGCGGCATGAGGGGCGCCATCGAGCGCGCCAACCAAATCCTCGCCGAGCACGGCGCCAACGGCTTCATGCCCCAGCAGTTTGACAATCCCGCCAATCCCGCCATCCACCGCGCCACCACTGCCGAGGAAATCTGGCGCGACACCGAGGGCTCCGTGGACATCTTCATCGCCGGCGTCGGCACCGGCGGCACCATCACTGGCGTCTCCGAAGTCATCAAGCAGCGCAAAAAACTCCACACCATCGCCGTCGAGCCCACCGCCAGCCCCGTCATTTCCGGCGGCAAGCCCGGCCCCCATAAAATCCAGGGCATCGGCGCCGGCTTCATCCCCAAAAACTTGAACACCGCCATCGTGGACGAAATCGTCCAAGTGACGAACGAGGACGCCTTCGCCACCGCCCAGCGCCTCTCCGTCGAGGAAGGCCTCTCCGTCGGCATCTCCAGCGGCGCCACCATCTGGGCTGCCCTCGAGGTCGCCAAGCGCCCCGCCTCCGCTGGCAAGAAAATCGTCGTCATCGCCGCCAGCGCCGGCGAACGCTACCTCTCCACCGCCCTCGCCGAAAAAGCCCGCACCGAAATGGCCGCCGCCAGCGCCAGCTAGTCTCTTATAGTGTGTTGGTGCCAATTCGGTGAAGTCCGCCTGGGTCGCCTCTTGCGGCCCCGTTTTTGACTGCAAACCACCGCCGGTTTGTGATAGCCTCTTCGTTCTAACTCGGGCATTCCGCCCGCGCTAGGCCGCTCCCCTTGAAACTGCCCATCCCCCTCCTCGCCGCCGCCTGCCTCTGGGCCTTCTCCTCCTCCCCGTCGTTCGCCGCGAACACCACTGTTCACGTCGGCCCCAACGGCTCCCACACCTTCAGCCCCCAGTCGGTAACGATCAACGTCGGCGACACCGTCCACTGGATCGTGGACTCCGGCACCCATACCACCACCTCGGCCACCGGTCAGGTGGAAACGTGGGACTCCAGTTTCATTGGCCAGGGCCAACCCTTCGACCACACCTTCACCCACGCCGGCACCTTCAATTACTACTGTCAGATTCACGGCTTTGAAAATCCCGACGGCTCCGTCGGCGGCATGTCCGGCAATGTCATCGTCACCGGCTCCAACACCACCACCGCCCCCGCGCTGGCCAGCTTCACGGTTTCTCCCTCCTCCGTCATTGGCGGCTTTACCGCCAACGGCACCGCCACCCTCACCGCCCCCGCTCCAATGGGCGGCGCGTCCATCAGCATCAGCACCGGCATTGGCGACGATCTCGTCTTCGTCTTCTCCGGCATCAACATCCCCGCCGGTGCCACCTCCGGCAAAGTCGCCATTCAAACCTCCTTCCCCGGCAATACCCCCTTCACCGCCAACGTTTCCGCCTCCTACAACGGCACCACCAAAGTCGCCAAGCTCACCGTCCTGCCGCCCAGCGGTCTCTCCGGTATCTCCATCATTCCTGGCACCGTCATCGGCGGCACCACCCTGAATGCCACAGTCACCTTCGCCGCCGCCGTCGCCAATCAAACCGTCGTGACCCTCAAAAGCACCGACACTTCCGCCACCGTCCCCGCCACCCTCACCATCGCCAAAGGCAAAACCTCCGGCAGTTTCGCCATCAAGACCGTCGCCGTCACCAAGGAAAAAATGCCCCTCATCAGCGCCTCCTCCGCCGGTATCACCAAGTCCGCCATGCTCATGATCGAGCCCGTTGAAATTCAGGCCATCTCCGTCAGCCCTTCCACCGTCATCGGCGGCAACACTTCCAATGGCAACGTCACCCTGAATTTGCCCCCGCCCGCCGCTGTCACGGTCAATCTCACCAGCAGCAATACCACCGCCAAGCTCAGCGCCAAAAGTGTCAGCATCGCCAAAGGCAAAACCTCCGGCACGTTCAAAGTCACCACCACCAAAGTGACGAAGATCACCACCGCCAAAATCGGCGCGTCCGTCACCGGCTCCTCCGCCAACACCACCCTTACGATTGATCCGCCGGCAAAGTAGGCGGCTGCGTCAGGTCCAGTCCGCCATCCTCCGCCCTCAGGCTTATCACTTCATTGCCTCCCGGCGTCAGGCTCAAGCCTTCCCTCCCTGCAATCGCCCGCTTCTTCAGCATCGCGATGCCCATCGCCCCAGCCCGGCTGCGTAGTTCCCCGGCAAGCACTTCCCCCGCATAGAGCGGCTTCGGCATATTCCCCGCCAATTGCATATCCTTCTTAGCCAGCACCCGCCACAACGCGCGATTCACATGCCCCTGCGACTTCAGCCGCGCCATCACTTCCTGCCCCAGATAACACCCTTTGTCGAACGACACTGCATCCCGCTCCAGCCCCGCCTCCTGTGGCAAGTCGCCTGGTCCGGCGTCGACCGGAACTGCGGGTATGCCTGCCGTGAGGCGGTATGCTTCAATCATGCCATCGTAAGTTGGGCCAATACCATGTTCTTTCAGTCGCAAAATTTCTTTCTCCAATACCTCAGGTGGTCCGAGATAATCCCACGCAGGCTGCCTCTTCGCCCTCGACGAATACGCCGTAGTCGGTCGTCTTCCCGGCCAGCGATACGAGTGCTCCGCATCCACCATCGCTACCCAAACTCCTGCTGGCGGTGCTCCGGCCAGCAAATACTCCGCCTCGGCACTGTTGCGCTCAAGCACGTGCGTGTGCATCAACCCAAACTCCCCCGTCTCGTCCTTCAACTCCACCTCATCCGCAATCAAGTGCGCCTCCAGATGCGCCCGGATCTTCTCCACCGGGCAATCGTAGCTCACCAGCAAAAACTCCGCCGGCCCGCGCTGTAGGATAAAACTGTCCGCTTGGATCTTCCCCTTCTGGTCGAGCCACAGCCCATACGTCACCGGTCGCTCCACTCCTGGCCTCCGCAGGTCATTGCTGAACTGGCTTTGCAAAAACGTGAACGCGTCCGGCCCCGTCGCCCGCAGGACCGCCGCCGGCTTCGTCAGATGATAAAATGCGGATATATCCCCCATAAGGTCTTTTCCTTTTCTGCCTTCTTTTCTTGCCCCAACCCCGCCACTTTGGTCTAATTATCGGTTTTACGCAAGGAACACCCGGGCCCTGTGCCTGTCCGTTCCCGCGCTTACCCCCTTCTTTGTGCAGCAAGTCACCGACATCAACATCTCGGCGAACCGCGCCCTGCCCACCCCGCGCGAGTTGCTTAACCTCGTCCCCAAAAACGACGCCCAGGCCGACTTTGTTGCCCGCAGCCGCGATGCCATCCACCGCATCATCTTCGGCGACGATCCCCGCTGGCTCCTCGTTGTCGGCCCCTGCTCCATTCACGACGTCGCCGCTGGCCGCGAATACGCCGAGCGCCTCGCCGCCCTCAGCCGCGAGGTTTCCGACCGTATCCTCCTCGTCATGCGCGTCTATTTCGAAAAACCCCGCACCACCGTCGGCTGGAAGGGCCTCATCATGGACCCCCACCTTGATGGCACCGGCGACATCCCCGCCGGGCTCAAGCTCGCCCGCGAATTCCTCCGCACCGTCATTGACCTCGGCCTCCCCACCGCCACCGAGCTCCTCGACCCCATCACCCCCCAATATATCGCCGACCTCATCTGCTGGTCCGCCATCGGCGCCCGCACCACCGAGTCCCAAACCCATCGCCAGATGGCTTCCGGCCTCTCCATGCCCCTCGGCTTCAAAAACGGCACCGATGGCTCCATCCAGACCGCCATCAACGCCATCAAGGCCGCCCGCTCGCCCCAGACTTTCCTCGGCATCAACGAAGACGGCCAGGCCTCCGCCGTCTCCACCCGCGGCAACCCCAACTGCCACCTCGTCCTCCGTGGGGGCGCCCCCGGCCCCAATTACGCCGCCGACCACGTCGCCGCCGCCGAAAAACTCCTTCGCGACAACGGCCTGCCCTCCCCCATCATGGTGGACTGCTCGCACGACAATAGCTCCAAAAACCACGACCGTCAGCCCGCCGTCTTTCAGGATGTCCTCGACCAGCGCCTCCGCGGGCGCGACAGCCTCATCGGCGCCATGATCGAAAGCAACCTTCACGGCGGCAACCAGCCCTTCCCCAAGCCGCGCAGCCAGCTCCGCCCCGGCGTCTCCATCACTGATGCCTGCATTGACTGGCCCGCCACTGAGCGTCTCGTCCGCTCCTCCCACGCCGCTCTCGCCGCCTGCATTCCCGCCGCAGTGTGAAAATCAAAACTGGAGTGGCTTTTATTTCGCAATTTTTAATTTTAAATCTTAAATTCTTAATTACCCATGAAAACCCCTATTCGCGTCGCCGTCACCGGCGCAGCCGGCCAGATCGGCTACGCCCTCGTCTTCC
>CAZDAQ010000172.1:0-6294 GCA_964503425.1 uncultured Opitutales bacterium | reverse complement strand
TTGAAGAATCCGCGGGTTTCTGGGCGACCCAGAAGATGCAGTCGTCGGCAAAGGCGCGGGTGGCCTCGGATTCCTGGGCGAGGACGGCGCGGGGGGCGTCGGTTTCGTAGCGCCAGCCGGTGACGGCGAGGTCGGCGAGGATTTCATCGCGGTCGGGGATGTGGATGAAGAGGCTGCCGAGGGGGCTGTCCACGAGGCGGTCGCCGAATTCGGCGAGTTCGGGGCCGGGAGGGCCGAGCTTCCAGCGGAGTTTTTCCTCGGTCCAGAAGGCGCGGAATTTTTCGTTGGTGCGGTCGTGGGTGGTGAAGGCGAACCAGGCGCCGGGGCGGAGGACGCGGAGGATTTCGCGGAGGGCGGCGCGGCGGCGCAGGCGGCCGGGGATGCACATGAGGCCGTTGAAGCCGAAGAGGGCGCCGTCGAACTCGGCGTCGCCGAAGGGGAGGCGAGCGGCGTCGGCCACGCGGAAGCTGACGCCGTATTCGAGGACGCGGTTGATGCGGCGGGCTTCCTCGATCATTTCGCGGGCGACATCCACACCGAGGATCTGGCGGTAGCCGAGTTCCCAGAGGCCAAAGGCGATGCGGCCCGTGCCGGTGCCGAGCTCGAGCAGGACATCCTCGGGGCGGAAGAGGCGGGTGAAGACTTTTTCCTCGGAACGCCAGAGGCCGATGCGGTTGGCGGCCTGGGAGTATTCGGCCACGACGCCGGACTTGTTAAAATAGGCCTTAACGGTTTCGGAATCCATGAATAACGGCTGGGTGATTATCACTTGAACGGCCGAAATGCGAGGCGAAGAATAAAAAAGTTCAAGTTTTCATTTGTTCGACGAGTTGGCGAAGGCGCTGGCCGGATTCCTCGACGCGGAGGCGGTTGCCGCGGGCGCGCTCGAGGGTTTCGACGGTGGCGGCGGCTTTGGCGTTAAGGGTGAGCATGGCGTCGTTGATTTGCTGGACGCCGGAATCCTGCTGGGAGAAGCTGGCGCGGACCTCCTGGAGGAGGGGGAGGAGGGTCTGGACGTGGCCAATCATGCCGCCGAGCTGGAGCTGGATGGATGCGACGTCGGCGACGGTTTCGCCGAGGCGGCCGCGGAAGCGGTCCATTTCCATGACGCCGGCGTCCACGGAGCGGCGGACCTCGCGGAGGAGTTTTTCGATTTCATCGGTGGAGACGGCGCTTTGGTCGGCGAGGCGGCGGATTTCGCTGGCGACGACGCCGAAGCCGAGGCCGAACTCGCCGGCTTTTTCGGCTTCGATGGCGGCGTTGAGAGAGAGGAGGTTCGTCTGCTCGGTAACGCGGCCAATGGTGTCGGCCATGGAATTGATCTGGGTGACGCGGTCGTTGATGATGGAGATTTTGGCGACGATGTGCTGGTTGGCTTCGAGGAGGGAGGAGACGGAGGCGCCGATGCGTTCGAGGCCGGATTTGCCGGCGGCGACGTCGGCGCCGGTTTTTTGGGCGGCGTCGGCCATGATGGCGGTGGTGCGGGAGAGCTCGGCGCTGGTGGCGGCGATTTGGCGGGCGGCGACGGAGGTGGACTGGGTACTGGAGCACTGTTGCTCGACGTTGGCCTGGAGGGCGGAGAGGAGGCCGCCCATTTCGCCGGTTTGGGAGAGGACGGAGTCGGCCTCCTGGCGGACCTGGGTGACGAGGGCGGTGAGTTTCTCGAGGAGGGCGTTGAAGGCGGCGGCGAGGGCGCCGATTTCGTCGGCACTGCCGGCGTGGAGGCGGTGATCGAGGTGGAAATCGCCGGTGGCGAGGTCGTCGAGTTCGGCGGTGACGAGCTTGATGGAGCGCAGGACGGGGCGCTGGACGAGGAAGTGCGAGCCGATGGCGGCGAGGACGAGGACGACGACGAAGCCGGTGATGCAGAGCAGGAGGAGGTAGCTGCGGTGGGTGAAATCGTCCACGGTCTGGAGGGTACGGGCCTGGACGCGTTTTTCAAACTCGGTGATGGGCTCCATGATGGTGGCTTTGTCGGCGTAGTATTGGTCGTCGTGCATGATGCGGATGGCGAAGGCCTGGTCGGGCGGGGCGACGCGGGTGTAGTCATCGGCATTGCGGCTGAGGGGGACGCCGGGGGGGAGAAAGTGGCCGTCCATGGCCTGGAAGGCAGCGACCTCGGTGGCGACGAGGGCGTTGGAATTGTCCTCGGCGGTTTTGAGGAGGCCGAATTCGGCGGGGGTAATGCCGACGTTCTTCATCAGCTGGCGGAGGGGGATGGAGCGGCCATCGGGACGGGGGGCCTGGCCATCGCGCACGGCGAGGATGTGCCAGTATTCGTCGCGATACTTGGATTCGCCGGTAACGACGTAGGTGCGGGCGGTGCGGGTAAGCTCGTCGGAGCTGTAGCGGAGCTCGTTGGCGAGCTTGAGGGATTCGAGCTGGATTTGCTGGGCGTGGGTGAGGTCGGACTGGTTGTGGAGGAGGGCGAGGGCGAGGCCGAGGACGGTCACCACAAAGACGATGGTGACGAGGGTGGAGAGTTGGAACTTGCGGCGGATGGTCATGCCAAGGGCGGAGGGGGCAGAGGCTTTATGACGGATTGGCGGGTGGGGGACAAGCGCGGGGGTGGGAGGAAAAGGAGGCGGGAGGCAGATGGCCGGTGGTGGAAAGCGAGGCAAAGAAGTGAGGGATGCGCGGGGTGAGTTGCAGCGTTAAAGAGGGATACGTTAAAAGCGTGCGTTTGGGCGTGGGGTGCGTCATGGTGGGTGGATATGCCATTTCGCGAACTTGGGCTGGAGGCCCGCATTCTCAAGGCCGTGCAGGAAGCCGGATACACGGAACCGACCCCGATTCAGGCGGCGGCAATCCCGAAGATTCTCGAGGGCGGGGACCTGATCGGCATCGCCCAGACGGGGACGGGCAAGACGGCGGCGTTTGTGCTGCCGACGCTGACGCGGCTGATGGCGACCCCGCCGGCGCCGGGGGCGCGGCGGACGATCCGGGCGCTGGTGATTGCGCCGACGCGCGAACTGGTGGTGCAGATTGAGGAGAATGTGCGCATTTACGCGAAATACCTGCCGCTGCGGGTGGGAATGGTTTACGGCGGGGTGGGCGAGCGGCCGCAAATTGAAGCCTTGCGCGGGGGCGCGGACATCATCATCGCGACGCCGGGGCGGCTGCTGGACCTGACGCGGCGGCACGGGGATTTTTCAAAATTGCAATGCCTGGTGCTGGACGAGGCGGACCGGATGCTGGACATGGGGTTTTTGCCGGATGTGCGGCGGATCGCCGAGGCGCTGCCGAAGGAACGGCAGACGCTGCTGTTTTCGGCCTCGCTCTCGCGGGAGATTGAGCGACTGACGCACGACTTTATGCGGCAGCCGAAGCTGGTGGAGATCGGGCGGCGGGCGAACCCGGCGGAGACGGTGACGCAATTTGTGTATGAAGTGCCGCAGCATTTGAAATCGGCGCTGCTGACGCACCTGCTGGAGAACCCGCAGATGAACACGGTGCTGGTGTTTACGCGGACCAAGCACGGCGCGGACAAGCTGGCGCGGCGGCTCGAAGGCGGGAACGTGCGCACGGCGACGCTGCATGCGAACCGCTCACAGGCGCAACGGCTGCGGGCGCTGCGGGCGTTCAAGTCCGGCGAGGTGCGGGTGCTGGTGGCGACGGACATCGCGGCGCGGGGGATTGACGTGGACGGGATTTCGCACGTGGTGAATTACGATTTTCCGAAGCACGCGGAGGATTATGTGCACCGCATCGGGCGGACGGGGCGGGCGAACATGGTGGGCGACGCCATCAGCTTTGTCGGGCGGGAAGACCAGGGGCCGCTGCGGACGCTGGAGCGGTTCATCGGGCGGGGCATTGTGCGGAAGCGCGCGGAGAACTTTGATTACAAGGCACAGCCACCGCCCGCGCCAGCGGGACAGGGCGGAGGCGGCGGGCACAGTGCAGGTGGACACGGTGGAGGTGGCCGCAGCTACGGGCAAGGGCAGTATCGCGGGCGGCATGGCGGCGGAGGCGACTTCCGCGGTGGTGGCGGGGGTTACCGGGGCGGGGACGCTGGTGGACAGCAGAGGGGCGGGCGTGAGTATCGAGGTGGCGGCTCTGCTGGACAGCAGAGTGCCGGGCAGCAGGGTGGAGGAGATTTTCGTGGTGGTGGACATCGCGGGGGCAGTGACCGCGGCGGGGATTTTGGCGGGCCGCAGGGCGCGGGCAGCGAACGTGGGCAGCCGCAGGGGCCGGTCGGGCAGCAGCGACCGGCCGGCGGGCCAAGGCCGCCGGGGCAGGGGCAGCACGGGTGGTTTCGGCGGGAGTTTCGGCGGGGGTAGGCGGGGCGGGATTTTACCGCAGTTTTTGCCGGGAGCGGGCCAAGCAGGGGAAGACTGGCGGCAGAGGCGGTTTTTGACACGAAGATGTTACCTGATTGCGTAGGCGGGCGAGGTGGAATAGGATGGGGGGAAGTTATAGGAAAACGGCTGCGCCGGTTCTTCAACCTTCCATTTTATGAACATCCTGTCTTCGTCTGCCTACAGATTCACGCGCGGCCCTTTGGGCCAGGGGCCAATGGGCCGGATATTCCGGGTGGGGGTGTTGCTGGCGGTGTTAGTGGCGCCGATGGCGGGCCGGGCGGCGGTGGCGCCAAGTTTGTTTACCGAGACGGATTTGGTGTCGGACCAGAAGGGGAAGGCGAAGTTTCAGGATCCGGATTTGGTTGATGCGTGGGGCGTCGCATTCGCGCCCGGGCAGCCGTTTTGGGTGGCGGACAACGGCTCGGGGAAGTCCACGCTGTATTCGGCGACGGGGGTGAAGGTGAGTTCGCCCGTGGTGATAATCGCGAACCCGGACGCGAACGTGACGAGCGCGCCGACGGGGCAGGTTTACAACGGGAACTATCTGAATTTCAAGGGCGACCAGTTTATTTTCGACACGGAGAACGGGGCGATTGTGGGCTGGAAGGCGCCGATGGGGAACGCGTCGGTGGTGCGGGTGGACCGGTCGGGCAGCGGGGCGGTTTACAAAGGGCTGGCGCTGGTGAGCACGACGAAGGGGGCGTATCTGCTGGCGGCGAATTTCAACAGCGGGAACGTGGATGTGTTCGACAGCAACTACCAGCCGGCGACGCTGAAGGGAAAGTTCGCAGACCCGAAGACGCCGAAGGGTTACGCGCCGTTCAACGTCGCGGTGCTGGGGACGAGCGTGTATGTGGCGTATGCGTTGCAGGGGCCGGGGAAGCACGATGAGGTGGACGGGGATGGGGACGGGTTCGTGAGTATTTTCAAAACGGACGGGACGTTTGTGAAGCGGTTCGCGAGCGGGACGGGGGCGGGCGGGAAGGGGAGCCCGTTGATCGCGCGGGGGGGGCGGGCGATCGCGCCGGCGGGATTCGGGACGTATGCGCGGGACGTGCTGGTGGGGAATTTTGGGACGGGGGAGATCGCGGTGTTCACGCCGGGGGGCGTGTTTGTGAGCCTGTTGCACAAGAACGCGACGACGCCGGTGATTATACCGGGGTTGTGGGCGATCGTGTTTGGCGCGGGGGGGACGGGCGACCCGAGCCGGTTGTATTTCACGGCGGGGCCGGGGGACGAGACGCACGGGCTGTTCGGCTACTTGCAGTATGCGAAGGCGAAGGTGACGAAGCCGCCGGCGGGCGGGGGAGGGTATTGATGCGGAAAGAGCCAGCGGGGAGGTCTAACCGTTGGGCATGGCGAGGGCGGCCCGAATTACTGAAACGAGGAGTGCCAGCGCAGTGAGGCCACTGAGAACCAGCGCCAGAACGCCATAAGTCTTTTTGGTTCGTGGCATATGCAAGGAAAACCAGCCCAGCAAGAAGGCGAAGGTAACGAGATAAGCCATAACCACGAAGAGCGCGGGCATCGTATGCCAATGTGAATAATGCAGCAGGGAGTTAAACCCGAAACCCAAAATGGAAAATCCGGCAATCGCCAAAGCGAAGGCGGCGAGGCCGAGTTTGGAATGTTTGGCGGCGGCCATAAAAGCGGTCGAAAGGGCAATAATGTGGGAGGAGGCGGAGGGTGAAAGGGGTTATCTATCAGCTACGCATCGAGAGAACATCGTGCAAAACCAATTGGACGAGAGCAAACTCCATGAGGCAACTGAGCGCGACCGCCAGCAGGCCATAGGTTTTTTTGGTCCGCGGAAGGAACAAGGAAATGAGCCCCAGCAGGAACGCGATTAGGGCCGGGGCGGACAAGGCTTCCTTGTGGAAGAAAATAACGTCGGAATCGTAGCCGAAACTCACGACCAGGAAACCCAGAACGAGCGATCCGGCCATCGCCAAAATGAACGCGGCGAGGCCGAGTTTGGAATGCTTGGGGGCGG
>CAZDAQ010000171.1:0-6350 GCA_964503425.1 uncultured Opitutales bacterium | reverse complement strand
CGGTGGCGGACAAGATTGGCGCGGGGGCACCGGCGGGGATGGTGTTCAAGGGGCGGGTACCGGTGGGGTGGACGTGGCCGGAAACGCCGGCAGCGCAGCGGTATGTAAACCTGATCACGACGCGAATTCTGCGGCTGCGCGGGCTGGAGCCGGGGCACAATGCGGGGCCCGGGCGAGATTCGTATGACCGGTATATTTACCTCCACGGGACGAACCAGCCAGGCAAGCTCGGGACTCCGAACAGCCACGGGTGCGTGTTGCTGAGCGATGCAGAAGTGACGGAGTTGTTCGACGCGGTCCCAGAGGGGAGCCTGGTGTGGATTGAGGGGTGAACTGGGTGGGGGCTTCCCCTTTTCGGCTTGTTGCCGTTGGGGTAAGCGGGCATTTTTCAGGGTTTCCCGTCATGAACATCACGCCGAGCGAGGACGAATTTGTGCGGCTGGCCGCGCAGGGGAACCTGGTGCCCGTGTCCACGGACCTGGTGGCGGACTTTGCCACGCCGGTGGCGGTGTATGCGCGGCTGCGGCGGACGGGGCCGGCGTTTTTGTTCGAGTCGGTGGCGGGGGGCGAGCACATCGGGCGGTATAGCTTCGCCGGGTGCCGGCCCTTGGAGACGATTGCGGCCTACGAGCAGGAGACGTTTTTGACCGACCGGGGCGGGCGGAAGCAGACGGTGCCGACGCCGACGGATCCGCTGAAGCTGGTCGAGGAGCGTATGGCGCGCTATCGGCCGGTGAAGGTGGCGGGTGGGCCGCCGTTCACGGGCGGGGCGATTGGATTTTTGGGTTACGAGTATGTGCACCGGATCGAGCCGACGGTGCCGAAGCCGCCGAAGGACGAACTCGGCACGCCGCTGATGTATTACATGATCACGGACCGGGTGGTGGTGTTCGACCATGTGAAGCAGGTGATGCGGTTGGTGGTGAACGCGCAGATTCCAAGCGGGGCGGACGCGCGGGCGGCATATGCCATGGCAGTGGCGGCCTTGCGGGAGCTGGGGAAGGAGATTCGCGACGACATCAGTGCGGAGGTGGCGCCGCTGGCGCTCGGCCCGGAGCCGGACGTGGCGCCGCCGCGGGGGAATTTCACGAAAGCAGAATTTGAAAAGATGGTGGAAGGCGCGAAGGAATACATCCGCGCGGGGGACTGCATCCAGATCGTGGGGTCGCAGCGGTTCGACCGGGAATACAAGCGGCCGGCGCTGGATTTATACCGGGCGCTGCGGCTGGTAAACCCTTCGCCGTATATGTTCATTTTGGACACGGGGGACTATGCGGTGGTCGGGGCGTCGCCGGAAGTGCATGTGCGGCTGACGGACGGGCGGGTGGAGACGCGGCCCATCGCCGGCACGCGGCCCCGCGGGGCGACGGAGGCGGAGGACGCATTGCTCGAGGCGGAACTGCTGGCGGACGCCAAGGAGCGGGCGGAGCATTTGATGCTGGTGGACCTGGCGCGCAACGACATCGGGCGGGTATGCACGGCGGGCAGCGTGGAAGTGAAGGAGTATGCGGTGATCGAGCGGTATTCGCACGTGATGCACATTGTCTCGCAGGTGGAGGGGCGGCTGGCGGCAGGGCGCACGGCCTATGACCTGATGCGGGCGACGTTTCCGGCGGGGACGGTGTCGGGCGCGCCGAAAGTGCGGGCAATGCAGATTATTGGGGAGTTTGAGCGGACGGCCCGGGGGATTTACGCCGGGGCGCTGGGGTATTTCAGCTTTGAGGGTAATTTGGACTGCTGCATTTTGATCCGCACGGCGCTGTTGAAAGACGGACGGCTGCACATCCAGAGCGGGGCGGGGCTGGTGGCGGACTCGGTGCCGGCGAGCGAATACCAGGAGACGCTGAACAAGGCACGGGGAATGCTGAAGGCCGTCGCGCGTTCGGAACAATTTACGCAAAGCTAAGAAGTCGGCGGAAATTCACGGAACTTTTACCGTGAAGGGCGGCTCAAAGGGGATAAGTGAGGTAGGTTAAGTCCCCATGCGGCGGGGAAACTTTTAACTTCTTGATGGACGGTGAATCGGCTTTAATTTTGTCTTAGTTACACGCGACGACCATCCCGATACATCATTTTTCCTTCAGATTATTCCGGAACATGCCTGCGACTCACAAATTCGGCCGAACGGCCCGCGGCTCTCCGCGGGAAGCCGCCCCGTCCGGCCCGGGCGGGGATAATGGCAACGGCGAGACCGAGTGGGTGAAGCGGGCGGAGACGCAGACGGCCCAGGCGGATTCGCCCGACGCGCGGCGCGAGGACGAACCGGCGGACGAGCCGGAGCAGAAAGTGGCGGATGATTTGCCGTCGAGCGAGCGCAGCAGCCTGAAATTGTATTTGCAGGACATTGGCAAGGTGCCACTGCTCAAGCTGGAGGAGGAAGTGACGCTGGCGAAACGCATCCAGCAGGGGGACGCCGCGGCACGGGAGCACATGATCCGCGCGAACCTGCGGCTGGTGGTGAAGATTGCGTATGATTACAGCCATTTCGGCCTGCCGCTGATGGATTTGATTTCGGAGGGAAACATCGGGCTGATGAAGGCGGTGGAGCGGTTCGACCCGGGGAAGGGCGGCAAGCTGAGCACCTATGCGGCCTGGTGGATCAAGCAGTCCATCAAGCGGGCGCTGGCGAACCAGAGCAAAACCATCCGGCTGCCGGTGCACCTGGTGGACAAAATTTCGCGGATGCGGAAGACGACGGCGTTGTTGCAGGAGGAGTTCGGGCGCGAGCCGACGAACGACGAACTGGCGCGCGAGCTGGGGATACCAGTGAACAAGGTGGCGCACTTGAAGACGGTGAGCACGCGGCCTTCGTCCCTCGACGCGCCCGTGGGGGAGGACGACAGCACGGAGCTGGGGGAACTCGTGCGGGACGAGAACGCGGCGACGCCCTACGAGGACTTGCGGGGCAAGTCGTCCTTGCAGGACCTGAACAAGATGGTGGAGGAACTGGAGCCGCGCGAGGCGGAGATTTTGCGGCTGCGTTTCGGCCTGGATGGGGAGCCGCCGAAGACGCTGGAGGAAGTGGGCGCATATTTCCAGGTGACGCGCGAGCGTGTGCGGCAGTTGCAGAACATGGCGCTGACGAAGATGCGCAAGGCGATGCAGCGGCTGGAGCACCAGAATACGGCGGAGGAGGTCGAGGAGGAGCAGCGGGCGCAGCAGCGGCAGGCGGTCTTTCAGGAGTATTACCGCGCGCACCAGATGGATGGCATGGCGGCGAAGTGAGCCGGGACGGCGAAAAAAGGGGCGCAGGCGCGCATCGCGCCTTGCGCGGCGGGAAAATTTAGCGGTAATGGCAGCATGATGCCGATGGTCTATTTCATTTTGGGGCTGCCGGGGTCTGGCCGGGCGGAGGTGGTGGGCCATTTGATCGAGGATGGTTTGCCCGAGGGGACGGCGGTGACGGTTTACCACGCGCTCGGGGACGAGCCGCCGGCGGCACTCGCAGACCGCCCGGGAACGACCCTGCGGCCCTATGCCTGGCTGGACGGGAAGATGAACCGGACAGGAACGCCGGTGGCGGCGGACGAGTCGGAGACGGTGTTTATTTTTGCAGACGGGCGGGCCTCGCCGATTGACCAACTGGAGGCGCTGCCGTCATGGCTCACGGAGCGCGGGTGGAAGCTGACGCGGATTATCCTGGTGGTGCATTGCGCGCTGGCGGCGGCGCACCCGGAGGTGGCGGAGTGGAACGCCGCGTGCGGACATTTTGCGGATTGCCTGTTGTTGAACCGGCGCGAGGGACTGCCGAACGCGTGGGTGCAGGAGTTCCGCCGGAAATTCACCGAGGAGTGCCACCCGGGGTTGTTCGCGTTTGTAAAAAACGGGCGGGTGGACAACGCGTTGTTGATTCTCTTCCCGGAGCCGCGGCGGCTGTCGCTGGTGTTTGACGAGCTGGACCCAATGGACGACCTGGATGAGGACGATCTGCCGGAGGACCTGACGACGTTGGAGAACAAGCCGGACCCGTATTTCGAGCGTTCACCGAGCGGCCACCGGCGCAAACCGGTGCCGAACGTGGCGAAGTTTCTGCCGGCGTGAGCGCGCGGGCTATTCCCGAAAAACCATCAGGCGCACGGCGGAGGGGGAGGGCTTGGTCCGGCCGCGGAAGCGGATATCAATCGCGGAGGTGATGTTGTCGTGCAGTTCTTCGAGCGAGGAACCCTCCGTGTAAATGTTCTCGCTGTAGCACGCGGCCACATAGGAGCCTTCTGTTTCCTGAATAACTTCGAAGGTAATTTCCATAGGAAGAGTGGGAACGAACCGGCTTTCAGAGCACCCAAGGCACGACAAGGTTTTGAAAATGGCAAAATTTTCCCGGAAAGTCAACGCTTTCCTCCGGGGCAACAGGACTGACCCCAGTAGTACAAGGGGTTATCCCCCTGTGGTTTAGACGGGGAACCACCCGGGTTCTCGATTGGGGGTTGCGGGGGGTGCAGGCTCTGTGCATAAGCGAGGCCATGCAAATACTGGCTGGAAGCTTACGGGTCGTCCTGCTGGGGCTGGCCCTGATATTAACGGGAACGACGGGCCGCGCGCAGACGGCCGTCGCGAGCACGCCGGAGGCAGCGAAGCCGGCAAGCGCACCCGCAACAACCCCGGCGACGCCCGGCTTTCCGCAGGGGCGGTGGCTGCTGACGTTCCAGAACGACTGGTTTTACGGGACGGACCGGGACCTGACGAATTCGCTGTCGCTCTACTACATTACGCCAAACTACACGAACTGGCAGCCGGTGCCGGGGATCCCGGAAGGGCTGGGAAACTTTTTTGACCGGGCGAGCTTCATTGACGACAAGATGGCGGTGGTATCCGCGGCGTTTTACGCGCAGCAGAACATCTACACCCCGGCGAACATCTCGCTGAATCCGCCAAGCACGAATGACCGGCCCTACGCCGGGTGGGTGGGCTTCGGCATAGACATGGTGCGGCAGACGGGCTACCGGCGGGCGATTTTCGAGATCACGCCGGGGTGGGTGGGCCCGGAGTCCGGCGCGCAGCAACTGCAGACGACATGGCACAACACCATCGGGGTGAATGCGCCGAAGGGCTGGTATTACCAGATCAAGAACGAGCCGGTGCTGCAACTGACCTACCGGCAGGACTGGCGGCCAAAGGCGTTGACAAACCTGGACGAAAAAGGCGGCCCGGTTATCGGCCACGACGTGATGGTGCACGGCATGGGCACGGTAGGGAACGGCTGGGACTACGCGGCCGCCGGGTTTCTGGCGCGCGTCGGCTACCACCTGCCGCTGGATTACGGCCCGGCCCGGCCGATTTTCGGCGAAATTGCGACGATGCCCTACGCGCCCGGCGGCACGGCGCCCGGGGGCGAAGATTGGAAACTGGCCGACTTTTCCGCCTATGTGTGCCTGGGGGCGGACGGGCAGGTGGTGGGGCACGACATCACGCTGGACGGCAACACGTTTGCGAACAGCCGGAGCGTGACGAACGAGGTGCTGGTGGGGCAGGCCTATGGCGGGCTGGTGGTGCAGTATGGATCAATTTACGCCGCGTTTTTGACGACGTTCACCACCAAGACATTCCAGAATCAGGTCGGCCCGCAGTGGGAAGGTGTCGCGACGCTGGGCTGGCGGTTTTAACGCAAAAATTTAAAGCCTGCTCTCATCAGGGCCCTTCTTGTCGAGATTGGAGACCTGCCCCAACTTGTTGCCCTTAATTTTTGGCTGAAGCCGCCGCGGCTTTATCCGGGCTGCTGGGAGGAGTTGTCGCGGTAGAGGGAGCGGCTTGCGCCGGCGCAGCGGCGGGCGTGCCGAGGTCGGGCGCCGGGGCGATTTGTTTGACGGCATCCACGTAATACGCGGCGACGGGGTCGGGTTTCAGGGCTTTGAGGCCGGAGATGACCGTTTCGGCATTGAGGACCGCACCGGTCCAACTGGTGTGGGGAGAGCCCGAAAAGAGCAGATCCACGGCGTTTTTGTCGAGGAGATCGTATTTGCGGGAGACGAGTTCGTTGAGGTCAATAAAGTCCGCGCCCTCGGCGGTGGCGACATCCTTCGCCCAGCCAGCCTGCGAGCCGGCATCGCGGACGGTTTTGCCATTGGCATCCCGCCGATTGCGCGGGATGAGGGAGCAGACGACGGGGGTGGCGCCTTTGGCGCGGGTCTCGGCAATGAACTGGCGAAGATACCAGCCGAAAGTGTGGTTGACCATGGCGGTGCCGTCCCGGGCCGTGGCGGGCTGCGTATCTTCACCGATGCCGCGGAGTTCGCCGACGCCGGCGTTAGTGCCGAATTGCAGGATGACGACATCGCCTTTTTTAATTAAATCCACCAGAGCTTTCCATTGGGCCAGGTAGAAGCTGCGGCTGGTGGTGCCACCGACCGCGCGGT
>CAZDAQ010000170.1:0-6385 GCA_964503425.1 uncultured Opitutales bacterium | reverse complement strand
TCCGGTCGTATTCCTCCTCGGTGATTTCCAAAAACGGCGTCGGCGAATTCACCCCGGCCCCGTTCACCAAAATGTCCACGCCCCCCGCCTTCGCGACCACGGCCTCCAGCAATTTCCCCAGCGCCGGCTTCGACTGCACGTCGCATTCCTCAAACCACGCCCGCGTATGGTGTTCGTGAATCTTCTTCAGACGCGCCTGCGCCTTCTCCGGATTGCGCCCGACCAGCACCACTGTCGCGCCAGCGCCGGCAAAGCCGTCCGCAATCGCGCTGCACAACTCGCCCGTGCCGCCGATGATGACCGCGGTCTTCCCCGCAAGTGAAAACAAATTATCAAGATATGACATAAATTTAAAATTCCGGATTTTTATTCTATCGCACCACCCGCGCCCCGCCGCCGCCCATCACCTTTTCCACCTCGTCCACCGACACCATGGAGGTGTCCCCCGGTGTCGTCATCGCCAGCGCCCCGTGGGCCGCGCCATATTGCACTGCCTTGGCTGCGTCATTGTGTTTCAAGAATCCGTAGGCCAGACCCGACGCAAAACTGTCGCCTCCGCCCACCCGGTCGAGAATTTCCAGGTCGGGATACGCGTTCGATTCGTAAAACTTCCCGTCGTGCCAGCATATGGCGCTCCAGTCATTGCGGGTCGCGCTCTTCACTGTCCGCAGCGTCGTCGCTGCCACCTTGAAATTGGGAAATTCCTTCACCGCGTTCTCGATCATCGCCTTGAACGCGTCCACTTCCACGTGCGAAATCTTTTCGTCCAGCCCCTTCACTTCCAGCCCAAGGCACGCCGTGAAGTCTTCCTCGTTCCCGATCATTACGTCCACATTCTGGGCAATCCGGCGGTTCACTTCCTGCGCCCGCTTCTTCCCGCCGATGGATTTCCACAGCGAGGGCCGGTAGTTCAGGTCATACGACACGATCACCCCGTGCTTCTTGGCCACGGCCACCGCCTCCTCCACCACCGCCGGCGTCGTGTCCGACAGCGCCGCGAATATCCCACCCGTGTGCAGCCACCGCACCCCGAGTTTCCCGAAAATCGTCTCCCAATCCACGTCGCCCGGCTTCATCTGCGAGGCCGCCGAGTTCCCCCGGTCCGGCGTCCCCACCGCTCCGCGGATGCCAAAGCCCCGCTCCGTGAAATTCAACCCGTTGCGCACCGTCCGCCCCACCCCGTCATACGGCGCCCACTTGACGAACCGCGTATCCACCCCGCCCTGCAAAATAAAATCCTCCAGCAGCCGCCCCACGTCGTTGTCCGCGAACGCCGTCACCACCGCCGTCTTCAGCCCAAAGCACCGCCGCAGTCCGCGCGCCACGTTGTATTCACCCCCGCCCTCCCACACCTTGAACTCCCGCGCCGTGCGCACCCGGCCTTCGCCCGGGTCCAGGCGTAGCATGATCTCGCCGAGCGCGATCATGTCGTAAGTGCAATCCTTGGCAGCTTTCAGAGTCAGGCTCATGGGTAAGGGGGAAACAAAGATAGAAAGCGGAACCGCGAAAAAGGGAAAGCAAAAAGAACACCCCCCCGACAACTACCCCGGGACTGATCTCTCCCAACCGCCACCGTCCCTACTCACAGCCCCGTCGCAATTACCCCCTCAACCACCGGGCCTAGCCAGCATCAGCAATCCGATTGATACCACCACCAGCAAGCCAAAAGCCAGTGTCAACCCCAGCCCGATGGCCGGGAACACCTTGCGCGTGTCCGGCTGGGCTAAGCCGATAATGGACGAGACCAGCCCGAACAGCGCGCTCCCATCCGTCAGCACTCCCAACCCCTTATTCACCAAACGCATGTCCTCAGGCAGCAGGATCAACCCGAGAAACGCATTAAAGCCCAGAAACACCCAAAGCAGCATCCCGCAGACAAAACCGGCAATGCCTGCGCTGCTGTGCGGATATCTCCTCCGCCGTGGCCGGTATCCGCTGCGTTCAATCCTAACCCCCTCCAAGCTGCTCTGCCGCGTGGGGCTTGGCGGCCCGCCTGTCGCCGCAGGCAAACTGTCGTTGGGCGAGTCCGGCATGGAGGTTTCAGTGTCACCGCGATTTCCCCCTGTCAAGCGGGATGCTGCCTGTCACCCTCAGCTATTTCGATTCATCACTATCCGCCGGCTAAACCGTCGTCACCACCGCCTTCTTGCCCTCCGTCGCCGCCGACCCGCGCTTGAACAGCGCCACCTTGTCCAGCACCCGGTCCTGAAATGCCTCGAACAACAGATACAGCGCCGGTGTCACAAACAGCGTCAAAAACTGCGCCACCAGCAGCCCGCCCACGATTACCAGCCCCAGGGGCCGCCGCGAGTCCCCGTCATTCCCCATCCCCAGCGCCATCGGCAGCGCTCCGAAGACCGCCGCCAGCGTCGTCATCAATATTGGCCGCAGCCGCTCCAAACACGCCTCAATCACCGCGTCCAGCGGCGCCCGCCCCTCCGCCTGCCGTTGGATGGAAAAGTCCACCATCATGATCCCGTTCTTCATCACGATCCCCATCAGCATGAACAGGCCCACAAACGCATACAGCGAAAACTCCTGCTGAAACAAATACAGCGTCAAAAATCCGCCCACCGTCGCCACCGGCAGCGCGCTCAGCACCGTCAGCGGATGCATGTAGCTCTCATACAAAATCGCCAAAATCACAAACATCACGAATATCGCCACCACCGCCAGCGGCCCCGCCGACGTCGCCAGTTGATCGAACACCTGCGCCTGCCCCTGGAAATTGTGGACCACCCCCGCCGGCACAATCTGCCCCGCCAGTTGCTCCAGCCGCGCCGTCGCCGCGCCCACCGCGAAATTCGGGGCCAGGTCAAAATAAATCGTCGCCGACGGGAAGCTGTTCACATGGTTCACTTGCAAGGGCATCAATTTCTCCTCCCAAGACGCCACTGCGCTCAGCGGCACCAGCTTTCCCGCCCCGCCCGCGGCGGATGCTGTCTGTGCCACGCCCGCTCCTGGCATCCCCGGTGGCGGCGCCACGTCCTTCGTCGCCGTCAAATAAAGCAGGTTCAAATCTCGCGGCGTTTCCCGAAATCGGTTCGCCGCCTCCACAATCACCTGGTATTGCTGCAAGGGCGACTTGATCAGGTAAATGTAATTCTGCGAATACGCGTTCCCCAGCAGGTTTTCGATGTCCTGCGCCGTGACACCGAAGGCCGACGCTAGATCGCGGTTGATGTTCAGCTTCAGTTGCACCCCATTCGGATACATGTCCGAAGACACGCTCGTAAACCCCGGCTCCTTTTGCAGCGCAGCCATCAGCGCCTCCGCCGTGTGCTGCACCACCTCCGGGTCCACCCCCGAGACCGAATACGCGTAATCCCCCTGCAACGTGCTTGTCGCCCCGGTTGAAAGATTCAGCACCGGAACCGGCGCGAACAGTGGGTTCACTCCCGGCACCTCCTCTTGGATGTTCTGGTGCACGCGCCGGTTCACTTCCTCAATCGAAGGCTGCCCCGGGCCGTCCTTCAGCACATAGAAAACAATCCCCTGGTTCGAACTGAACAGGTCGCCCCGCCCTGTCAGCGAAAATGAATAGCGCACCGCCGGGTCCGCCGCAATCACCTGCGTCACCTGCCGCTGCAATTTCTGGATTTGTGTGGGCGACACCGCGTCCTGCGTCACCCACAGCCCGCGCACCATCCCGCTGTTGCCCACCGGCAAAAATGTCTTCGGCAGCTGCGTATAGAGCCACCCCGCCCCCACCAATGCCGCCACCCACAGCGCGATGGCCACCCACCGCACCCGCAGGAATTTCGTCAGCACCGCCCGGTAAACCGCCCGCAGCCGCGCCTCCAGCGCCCGCGCCGCCCGCTCCAGCCACCCGGGCGTCTTCTCGTCCTTCGCCCCAACGATGCGCGCGCACATCAGCGGCGTCACCGTCAGCGAAATCAACCCCGACGCCAGAATCGCCACCACAATCGTCACCGAAAATTCCCGGAATATCCTCCCCAGCTGTCCGCCCATGAACAACAGCGGGATGAATACGCACGCCAGCGTCAGCGTCATCGAGAGAATCGTCGTGCTGATCTCCCGCGCGCTGTTCACCGTCGCCTCCGTCCCCGGCTCCCCGCTTTCCACGTGCCGGGTCATGTTTTCTAGAAACACAATCGCATCATCCACCAAAAACCCGATCGCCAGCGTCAGCGCCAGCAGCGACAGATTGTCCACGCTGAAGCCGAACAAATACATCCCCATGAACGTCACCAGCAGCGACAGCGGCAGCGCCACCGCCGGGATGATCGTGTGCACCACCCGCCCCAGGAACAGAAAAATAATCAGCACCACCAGTGCGAACGCCAGCATCAGCGTGTGCTCCACGTCGTTCACCGACGCCTGGATCGGCCCCGCCGCCGCATAGGGGATGAAGGCCTTTACCGTGCCGGGCAGCGTTTTTTCGATGTCCGCCAGCGCCGCCTTCACCTTGTTCGTCACCTCGATGGTGTTCGAGTTCGGCGCCTGCGTGAAGGTCAGGCCGATCACCAGCGCCTTCCGGTTTTCCTCGCTCGAGTAAAAGATGTTGTAGAAATACAGGTTGTTCGTGCTCTCTTCGCACTTCGCCACGTCCTTCAGGTAAACCGGTGCCCCGCCCTTGTGTGCGATGATCAGGTTCGCGTATTGGTCCGCCCGGTTTAGCTGCCCGTTCGGCTGCACGATCATCGTCAGGTCCTTGCCCTCCAGTTGCCCCGTGCTCTGCAACACCGTGCCCGACTGCACGGCGTTCGTCACGTCCGTCATCGTCAGCCCGCGGTTGTAAAGCTGCTGCGGATCCACCTGGATGCGCACCGCCCGCATCGCCCCCCACGCATACACGTTCGACACCCCCTCAATCATGCTCAGCCGCTGCGCGATCTGGCTGTAGGCCACGTCATACAGCGCGCTCTCCGTCATCACCGTCGAGGTCACCGCCACCACCATGAACGGGAACGCGTTCGGGTTCGTCACCTGGTATTGCGGCGGTGTCGGCATGTTCGTCGGCAAATTCGGCTGCGCCCGTGTGATGGCCGACTGTACGTCCGCGCACGCCTGCGTGATGTTCTTCTTCAGCGAGAACTGCAAAATGATCTGCGTCTCCCCCTGCGTGTTTTGCGAGGTCATCAGGTCCAGCCCCTGGATCTGCATCAGTTGCTGCTCCAGCGGCGAGGCCACGTTCGCCGCCATCGTTTGCGGGTCCATCCCCGGGAATCCCGCTGTGATCGTGATCACCGGGTAATCCACATTCGGCAGCGCGGCCACCGGCAGCAGTTGGTAGGCCGCCACCCCGAACACTATCGCCGCCACCGCGACGACCATCGTCATCACGGGCCGGCGAATGAAGGGTTCGGAAATATTCATGACGACAATCGCCTGCTCGAAATTTCACCGCCGCTCATTTCGCCCCGCCCGCCGTCGTGTTGCCCACCTCCGGGGTTACGTTGCCCGCATCCGGCGTCGTGGTTTCGCTCATCCCCGGCGTCGAAATGTTCCCCGACAACGGCGTCACCACCTTCACCTTGTCCCCCGTCTTCAGCATGTATTGCCCCGTCACCACCACTTGCTCCCCCGCCTGCAAGCCATCCGTGATAATCAGGTTGTCCCCTTCGTGCTCGCCCGGCTTTACGGCTCGCTGCGCCACCGTGCCGTCGGCATTCATCACATACACATAATACCCGCTCTGCCCGAGCGACACCGCCGTCCCGGGCACCACCAGCGCGTTGTGCAGCGTCTCTAAAATCAGCCGCGCCCGGATGGACTGCCCCGGCCAGAAATGCTCGTCCGCGTTGTCATACACCCCGCGCACCAGCACGGTCCCCGTCGTCTGGTCCACCGCGTTGCCCACAAACCGCACCGTCGCATTCAGCCACGGGTCCGTCGCCGCCAGATACGCCGCCTTCATCGTCAGGTTCCCGTTCGCCGCCGCGAACCGCTCGCGCACGTCCGGCAGTTGCGCGCTCGTCACCGTGAAATCCAAATAAATCGGCTCCACCTGCATGATCGTCGTTAGCACCGTCTGGTTCTTCGATAGCACCACGTTCCCCGCGTTCACATTGTAAAACCCAACCACCCCGTCCACTGGCGACCGGATCGTGCAATACTCCAAATTCACCTGCGCCGCCAAAATCGCCCCCTGGTCCGACTCAATCTTCGCCTGCAACTCCTTCACCTGCGCCACATACGTGTCGAACGTCTGCTGCGCCACCAAATCCGTCGCCGCCAGCGACCGCGACCGCTCCACCTGCAACTGCGCCACCGTCAGCGCCGCCTGGTCGTTCGCCAGTTGCCCATTCGCCTCGTCCAGCTTTGCCTGATAGGGCCGCGGGTCTATCTGCACCAGCAAGTCTCCCTTCTTCACCGGCGCGCCTTGTTGGAAATTCACGCTCAACACCTGCCCGTCCACCTG
>CAZDAQ010000169.1:0-6410 GCA_964503425.1 uncultured Opitutales bacterium | reverse complement strand
TGCCCTCAGCGGGCCGTAAAAGCTGCGGCGCGGTTTTGGCGAAATAATCCAGCAATTGGCTGCGGGCCTGCTGGCGAGCGGCGGCTGGCAACAACGCCTTGGCCGCAGGATTGCCGGGCGCCGCCGGCGGCGCCTCACCGCTTCCGCGAAGCACCGTGGAGGCGCCGAGCAGGGCCAAGCCGGTCACTATCTCCCGCCGCGTCATGTTGGTCGTGGTAGCCACAAAAGTATCCCCATTTGTAGAATGGAAACTCGCTTTTAAGGGGGTGTTTTTTCCGTTCTATTCCCGTCCCCCTCAAAAAGCAATTTCCGATCCGTTGGCATGAGCCACGCCCAATAGGCAAGGATTGCGAAAAGCAGGGTCGCCCCCTCCGCTTCCCTGTTGCCCAATTCACCCGGACAGTATTGGCTCCGTCAGTCAAGTTCCGGCAATTCCAACCTTTTCGTCGCTGCGAAGATCCTTTCCTGCCTGTAATGAAAACCACCGCGTGGCTGCTCAAGGAAACGCAGGCCTTTGGCGTGCGGTTCCTCTATTTTCTCTTCTGCTACGGCATCCTCCTGCTTTTGAAAAAGCTTATCCTCGAGGAATATCGCATCGGCTTTTTCGGCCTCGGCAGTGTCTTTGTCGGTGCCCTCATTTCCGCCAAAGTCGTGCTCACCGTCGAACACACCCCCCTCTCCCGGGCGTTTCTCAACTCCGCCCCCATCGTCAAGGTCCTCTTCGAAACGCTCTTCTACGGCCTGCTTTCCCTGGTCATGCTGTATGCGGAAAAGGCGTTTGAGCTGCGGCACCAGGCCGGCGGTTTCTTTCCGGCCTTCACGCTCTACGCGCATCAAAACGACCGCTACCTCTTCGCCGTCACCCTCATTGCCGTGACCCTCTCCTTTTCTTTCTACAGCGTCCTCACCGTTATTGACCGGCACCTCGGCCGGGGCGAACTGCTGAAACTCTTTTTCCGCGCCCGCCAAGCCCAATCGCCGCCGCCGGATTAACCCCCCGGCTTCCCCCGTCCCGCCCGCTTTTTCCCCACTCCGTCACTTTGCGGCGTAATCCTCGGCGGCGCCGGCACCGGCGCCAGCGGCATCTCCAACGTTTCCGGCTTGGCCTTCGCCACTTCCTCCGTCCGCGCTTCCACCGCCGCCAGCTTCGGGTTCTTCCACCGCAGCCACAAACCCGCCAGCCGCGCGATCCACATCTCCGGGCTCTCCGCAAACAACGGCGTCGCCAGCGCGAATTCCTTCGCCCGCAGTTCCTTCAGCCGCCGCCGCAACCGCTTCCGCACCGGGTGGAACGTCGCCAAATGCTCGTAATGCCGCTCCCGCTCGCGCACCTGCTGGGCAAACACCACGTAGTCATGGTCGTCCCCCAGCATCGTCCCCAGCCGGCGGAATTCCTTTCGAATATGCCGCAGCACCGTCAGCTCCACGTTGTCCAAAAACTCCAGTTGATAGGCCAGGTCCTTCACCCGTTTGCGCCAGTCATGGAAACACTCCGCCAGTTGCTCCGTTTGGTGTTTCCGGCACTTTAAATAGCTCGCCTGCGCCTTGGTGTAGGAACGCTCCAGCCCCGGCGCGACCGCTTCCCACCCGCGCGCCTGCACCGGCAGCCGCCGCACCGTCGTCAGCATCTCGCGCAAATCCCGCGCTGCATTCTCAAAACTCACGACCAAATCCCGCTTTCGCTTCAGCCCCCCGTGCTTGACGCCCAGCAGCACCGCCGCGTCCTGCACCCGCCGCGGCGCCGTGTCGTCAAACACCCGCTTCAGCGTCTCCCCCGCCACAAATGCGTCGCGAAACTCCGACAACGCCCGCGCCGCGTTTCGGATGCGCGCGTTCTCCTGGGCCAGCGCCTTCCGGTCTGAAACCGGCTTCAGCAGCCGCAGCAGCGCCCGCAGCCGCTTGCACAGCACCCGCACCTGGTGGATGTCCTCCGTCCGGTCGAGCACACTCTTCGGATGCTCGATATGCTGCAACGCATCCCGCGTCAGCCGCCGCGCCAGCCGCAGCAGCCCCGCCCGCACTCCCTCCTTCCGCCGCAACGCCTCCAGCGTTTCCCCCGCCGGCTCCGGCTCCACCGGCAACTTCGCCGGTTCCGGCGTCACCACGATGGCCGCCCCCTGGCGCACCTTGAGCCGCCGCGCGGCCTTGGCCCGCGGGGTCGGGGAACGTTGGTTGGTTTTGGCGGACATGGTGAAAATCCCGGCTTCGCGAACAAACGGCGTAACTCCTTCAAAGCGTCGCGGCGCGCAATCGGTGCATAAGCTCGGTTGTTAATCAGGACTCTAAAGTTTAGCCTGCCTTTATGGCTCATCCACGCCAAAGCGGGCAAGGGAAAAGCCGTCCTTGGCCTCACTTGTAACACAAGCCTTGGCCGGCAAATTCTATTTGGGCACTAGGTTGGGTAAATTCTCCTGCCTGTAATGCCGTGAAGTCCATCGGCCCCACCGCTCGCCGCTGCCACCTCTTTCCACCCCGGCCCATTCCCTGGCCGGGGTTTTCTTTTTCCAAAATGCCCGCAACCCTCCCATCTATTGTTTGTCAAATTCTCCTCCGGCCTTAATCTCCCCATTCCGCCCCACCTTCACCCGCCGCCTTCATTGCGCCCATTCTTCAGCCGCTTTTCTTACCCTCTTCAATTTTGAATTTTAAATTCGCCCCCATGAAACCTCCGTCCCACTCCACCCTCGCCCATCTCGCCTTGTCGCTCCTCGCCGCCGCCCTCCTCACCAGTTGCGCCAACCCGCCTCCGTCCACCCCATCCAACCCGAAATCCGAAACTCGCCCCCCCCAACCTCCCCCAACCTCCAGCAATCAGCATTCAGCAATCAGCAATCCCCTTCCCCCGCCCCTCGCCCAACCCCGCCCCGTCTCCGACACCTACTTCGGCACCACCGTCACCGACCCCTACCGCTATTTCGAAAACGTCAAGACCGACCCCCAGGTCCAAGCCTGGTATAAAGGCCAAGCCGACTATGCCCGCACCGTCCTCGACCGCATTCCCGGCCGCCAGACTCTCCTCGACCGCCTTACCGAGCTCTCCAATTCCGCCCCCACCCGCATCACCGAGGTTTCCGAAGTCCCCGGCCACATCTTCTACCTCCAGCGCAAGGCCGGCGAAAACCAGTATAAACTCTACACCCGCGCCGGCTGGAGCGCGCCCGAGCAACTCCTCGTGGACCCCGACTCCCTCAAAGGCCCCGACGGCGCGCCCGTCGCCATCAACTATTACACCCCCTCGCCCAACGGCACCTACGTCGCTTATGGTGCTTCGCACGGCGGCTCCGAAGACGCCGCCATCCACCTCCTCGCCACCACCACCGGCAAAGACCTCGGCCTCACCATCCCCCGCGCCCAATTCGGCGGCATCGCCTGGCGCGACGACGAATCCGGTTTCTTCTACAACCAGCTCAAGGACCTCCCGCCCGGCGCTGACTCCACCCTCAAGTATCAGTACAGCCAGATTCGCTATCACCACCTCGGCGACGACCCGGCCAAAGACACCCTCGTCTTCAGCACCGCCAACTCCGGCGGCGTGAAAATCACCCCCGCACAAATTCCCTTCCTCAGCACCATCTACGGCGACCCGCGCGCCTTCCTCGCCATCACCGACGGCACCCGCAACGAATACGCCCTCTACGTCGCCACTCTCGCCGACCTCGACACCGCTACCTTTGCCGACCCCGACCACCCCCTCTGGCGTCGCGTCTTCGACTTCGACGACCTCGTCATTTCCCATGTCGTCCACGGCGATGACCTCTATGTCGTCACTTTCAAAAACGCCCCGCGCTCCCAGCTCCTTCACACCAGCATCACCGCCCCCGATTTCGCCAAGGCTGATGTCGTCATCCCTCCCGGCGATGCCGTTGTCGAATCCCTCTCCCCCGCGCGCGACGCCGCCTACATCCAACTCCTCGACGGCGGCATCTACCGCCTCCAGCGCCTCGCCTACGCCCCCGGCGCCAAACCCGTCGAAATTGACCTGCCCGTCAAAGGCACCGTTGACGACATCGTCACCGACACCCGCCTCGATGGCGTAAAAATGCTGCTCACTTCCTGGATAGACGCCGGCGGCTACTACGCTTTCGACCCCGCCACCAATACCACCACCGACACCCACCTCCAGCCCCGCGGCCCCTACGACCAGCCTGCCGACCTCGTCGCCGAAGAGGTCAAGGTCCCCTCGCACGACGGCACCCTCATCCCCATGTCCGTCATCCACCGCAAGGACGTTAAGCTCGACGGCTCCAATCCCTGCTGGCTCACCGCCTACGGCGCTTACGGTATCGTGGATACTCCGTATTTTTCACCCATCATGCTCGCTTGGTATGAACGCGGCGGCATATACGCCGAGGCCCACGTCCGCGGCGGCGGCGCTTACGGCGAGCAATGGCACCAGGCCGGCCAGAAGCTCACCAAGCCCAACACCTGGAAAGACCTTATCGCCTGCGCCCAATGGCTCATTGATCAACACTTCACCTCCACCTCCCACCTCGGCATTTCCGGCGGTAGCGCCGGCGGCATTACCGTGGGCCGCGCCCTCACCGAGCGCCCCGACCTCTTCGCCGCCGTCGTCGCCCAGGTCGGCCTCCTCAACACCATGCGCAGCGAGACCGACTCCAACGGCATCCCCAACATCCCCGAATTCGGCACCTTCACCGACCCCAAGGACTTCCCCGCCCTCCTCGAAATGGATTCCTACCAGCACGTCGTTGATGGTGTGAAATATCCCGCCGTGATGCTCACCACCGGCATGAACGACCCGCGCGTCCCGCCCTGGGAACCCGGCAAGTTTGCCGCCCGCCTCGAGCAGGCCGGCGCCCCGCTCGTCCTCCTGCGTGTGGACTACGAAGCCGGCCACGGCATCGGCTCCACCAAAGCCCAGCGCCTCGCCGAATACGCCGACACGATGGCCTTCTTCCTCTGGCAATTCGGCGTCCCCACCTACCAGCTCCCGCCCCTCCCCGCCTCCCCGGCAAAATAACCCGCGCGCTAGCCCGGTCCGGCCACTCTTCGTAGCGCGGTGCTTTAGCCCGCGCTCTCTCTCCCGTCTCTTCCTCGTAGGGCCGGCTCTGCTGGACAGCAGAGCGCCGGGCCACTCTTCGTCACGCCGTACTTCCGCCCGCGCTCATTGCTCGGGCCATCCCTCCACTCGGCAAAATCCCCTCCGCGAATTTTTCTTAAAATTTTCGCTTGCCCCTCGGCGTCCTATCTGTCCTAGTAGTGATAGAACAGTAGAGTTCGCCGCCATGCTCCCCTTCTCCATAGACCTCAAGCCCGGCCTCCCCGTCGCCGAGCAGGTCCTCTTCGCCGTCAAGCGCGCCGCCGTCTCCGGCCAGCTTCAGCCCGGCGACAAGTTCCCCTCCGTCCGCCAGCTCAGCCAGGAACTCCGCATCAACCCCAACACCGCCCACAAAATCCTCGCCGCCCTCGTCCACGAAGGCGTCCTCGTCACCACCCCCGCCATCGGCAGCATCGTCGCCCACCCTGCCGCCGGCTCCCGCCGCGAGATCGCCGCCCTCCTCGGCCCCGAACTCGAGCGCACCATCGTCGAAGCCAAAAAATTCGGCCTCGACCTCGCCGAAGTCCAGGCCGCCGTCGCCGCCCACTGGCGCAAACTTTCCGACCCCTCCAAGCCATGAACCTCATCGAAACCTCCGGCCTCTCCTGCCGTTTCCGCTCGCTCGAAGCCGTCTCCGGCCTCGACCTCGCCGTCCCCGCCGGCTCCGTCTTCGCCCTCCTCGGGCCCAACGGCGCCGGCAAGACCACCACCATCAAGCTCCTCCTCAACCTCCTTTCCCCCAGCGCCGGCTCCGCCCGCGTCTTCGGCGTGGACTCCCGCCGCCTCTCCCCGCGCGAGTTCGCCCAAATCGGCTACGTCTCCGAAAATCTCACCCTCCCCGGCTGGATGACCGTCGCCCAGTTCAACAATTATTGCCGCCCCTTCCATAACACCTGGGACCGCGATCTCGAAAACACCCTCATGGCCAAATTCGAGCTCCCCGCCGACCGCAAGCTCAAGCACCTCTCCCGCGGCATGAAAATGAAGGCCCTCCTCCTCTCCGCCCTCGCCCACCGCCCCACCCTCCTCGTCCTCGACGAACCGTTTAGCGGCCTCGACCCCGTCGTGCGCGACGACTTCATCCGCGGCGTCCTCGAGGTTTCCGCCCTCGGCGACTGGACCGTCTTTCTCTCCTCCCACGACATCGAGGAGGTCGAGCGCCTCGCCGATCACATCGCCTTCATTGACCATGGCCGCCTTCAGCTCTCCGAACCGCTCGACTCTCTCCAACACCGTTTCCGCCGCCTCGAAATCTCCCGCCCACCCACATCCAATTCCGCGCTCCCTGCTCCACGCTCCACGCTCTCTTCCTTTCCCCCCTCCTGGCTCTCCGTCGAGGAATCCGGCGTCC
>CAZDAQ010000168.1:0-6452 GCA_964503425.1 uncultured Opitutales bacterium | reverse complement strand
CTCCTCCATGTCCCGCGGCTTGTTCAACACCTATCCGCCAACCCCGCCAGCACTTCCCGGCAACGCCACCGCCGTGTCCGCCGCCAACACCCACGCCCCTGGCCGCCGCGCGCACACCCACGCCGCCTTCAACGCCGCATTGTGCAACACCATCGCCCGCGGCTCCGTCGCCCCATCCTCATGCTCCACCACCCCCGCCTCCACCACCTCAAACTCCACCCCCAACAGCCCCAGCAACTCCCGCCGCCGCGGCGACGCCGAGGCGAGAGTAATTATAGGAGAACTTGAATGGTTGTTCATATGCTAAAACACAATATGCCCTATCTGCTTGACGATTTTTGCAGTCATTTCACAATAATTAAATGCCTCAATTTAAAGTTGAACGAGAACGAGATTTTCACCCTCATCATATACTGATTTCGGCAGCCAACACCGCTCTGGATGATGCAAAAGCCAAGCGTCCTGGATATCTTTATTATGAACTGACGGCGATTATGTTTTCCGCCCTGGCCTTAGAAGCATTGGCAAATTCTTTCGGAGACCATTTAATTCTCCGCTGGAAAGACTACGAATCATCGAGTCCAATTGCTAAGCTGCGAATTGTGTGTGATTCCCTTCGAATCGTCGTCGATTTTGATCACGAACCATGGTCAACGGTATTATGGCTTGTGAAATTCAGAAATAAAGTTGCACATGCCAAACCTGAATCAATCAGATCTGAGGCCTTAATGTCAGAAGTCGAATTCGAGGCCAAAGGCCGTGATATGCCTGAATCAGCAATGGAAAAGGAGATTTCGTTACCCAATGCAGAACGCTCTGTTACTGCTGTTGAGAGCATTCTGGAGATGCTATATGGCAAATTAGACCCATACACAGCCTCAAGTTTGTTGATGGACGGATGGAGCGGAAGCACCTCAAGAATTAATGATCCACCCATAGCTGGAACTGACGGTGGCGCACAGGCTTCGCCGACATAATCTTGTACTCAATTTTGGCCACCTCGTAGAATTCAATTAGTGTCGTCATCAGATTGGAATGAGTAAAGTTTCTGCATTTCTCTTCACGCATACTTAACTCCTCCAACTGCGTTAAACCCATGAGCCCTACCCGGAAAATCACCTCCGCTGTCCGGCGTCGCACATGCCGTCGCACCGGCAAGCCCACCGAGACAGCCTATCTTCTTCGTAGTCCAGCCAATGCCCGCCGTCTCTTGTCCGCGATAGCAGACTTGGAACGGCCCGCAAAAAGAGTGGCCTTGTAGTCTAATTTGGTGACTGTTTTGGGAAACCCTTATAATAGGTTGGTTTCCCGATGGATTCCTCCGCCTCCCTCTTCTCCCGCGCCCAACTCCGCATCCCCGGCGGCGTCAACTCCCCCGTCCGCGCCTTCCGTGGCGTCGGTGGCACCCCCTTCTTTACCGTCCGGGCCGACGGCTGCCGCCTCTTCACCGCCGATGGCCGCGAACTTCTCGACTACGTCTGCACCTGGGGCCCCGCCCTCTTCGGCCACAATCACCCGCGCATCCGCGCCGCCATTTCCGCCGCTCTCGTCAACGGCACGAGCTTCGGCACCCCCGGCCCGCACGAGGTCGAAATGGCCGAGACTCTCCACGCCCTCGTCCCCTCCCTCGAAATGGTCCGCCTCTGCAACAGCGGCACCGAGGCCACCATGTCCTGCGTCCGCCTCGCCCGCGGCTTCACCGGGCGCGACAAAATTATAAAATTCTCCGGCTGCTACCACGGCCATGTGGACGCCCTCCTCGTCAAAGCCGGCTCCGGCGCGCTCACCCTCGGCCATCCCGACTCCGCCGGCATCCCCGCCGCCACCGCGGCCGACACCGTTGTCCTCCCGTTTAACAACCTCCCCGCCCTCGACGCCGCCTTCGCCGCGTGGCCCGGCCAGATCGCCGCCGTCATCCTCGAGCCCTACCCCGCCAACGTCGGCCTCATCCTCCCCGACCCCGGCTTCCTCGCCGCCGTGCGCGAACGCTGCACCCGCGCCGGCGCCGTCCTCATTTTCGACGAAGTCATGACCGGCTTCCGCCTCGCCCCCGGCGGCGTTCAGGAAATTTCCGGCGTCCGGCCCGATCTCACCGCCCTCGGCAAAATCATCGGCGGCGGCCTCCCCGTTGGCGCCTTCGGTGGCCGCCGCGACATCATGGAAAAACTCGCGCCGCTCGGCCCCGTTTACCAGGCCGGCACCCTCAGCGGCAACCCCCTCGCCGTCGCCGCCGGCCTCGCCGCCGTCGCCCTCATTCGCGAACAGCCGCCCTACGCCGCCCTCGAATCCGCCGGCCAAAAACTCACCGCCGCCCTTCGCGCCGCCGCCGCCAAAAAAGGCCTCCCGCTTCAGGTCCCGCAAACCGGCTCCATGTTCGCCCTCTTTTTCACCGATCAGCCCGTCCGCGACTACGCCTCCGCCCTCGCCTCCGACGCCCCCCTTTTCCGCAAACTCTTCCGTTACGCCCTCGACCACGGCGTCTACCTCCCGCCCTCGCCCTACGAAACCTGCTTCATCTCCACCGCCCACGACCCCGCCGCGCTCGACCGCACCGCCGAAGTTCTCACCGCCGCCCTCGCCGCCCTCTAGTTTCGTATTCACTTTATGGATACATCCGGCTTGCGCGTCGCCCGCCCCCCCGACCGCCCGCTCCTGGTCTGGGACGGCGACTGCCGCTTCTGCGGCGGCTGGATCCGCCGCTGGCAGTCCCTCACCGCCGACCGCGTGGATTACCAGCCCTACCAAAAAGTCGGGCGCCGCTTCCCCGAAATTAAGGAAGCCGACTACGCCCAGGCCGTTCACCTCATCCTGCCCGACGGCACCGTCCTCCGCGCCGCCGCCGCCGTCTTCGCCTCGCTGGCTTTCACCTGCGGCGGTTGCTGGGGCTGGCCGCAAAAACTCTACCGCCGCTCGCCCGCCTTCGCCCGCGTCACCGAAGCCGGCTACCGCTTTGTCGCCCGCCACCGCATGTTTTTCTCGCGGCTCACCCGCCTCCTCTGGGGCGAGCCCGCGCTGTCCACCTTCCGCTTCAGCGGCCTGCTCTTCATCCGCTCGCTCGGCCTCATTTTCCTCGTCGCCTTCCTTTCCTTTTGGGGCCAGGCCGGCGGCCTCGTCGGCGACCACGGCATCCTCCCCCTCCGCGATTACTTCGCCGCCATTGCCGCCGAGCCGGGCTCCACCGCGTCCGACCATTTTTGGAACGCCCCGTCTTTCCTCTGGCTCTCGCCCGACAACACCGGCCTGCTCACCGTCCTCGTCATCGGCACAGTCTGCTCGCTGCTCGCCATGTTCGGCCTCGTCCCCGCGTGGGCCCTCCTCGGTTGCGTCCTCGCCTACGGCTCCCTGCGCAACGCCGTCCCCATCTTCCTCGATTTTCAATGGGATGCCCTCCTTGTCGAAACCGGTTTCGTCGCGCTCCTCGTCGCGCCCTGGGGTTGGTGGCAAAGCCCCTTCGCCCTGCGCGATCCGCCCAAAATCGGTCGCTGGTCCGTCTGGTGGCTCTTCTTCAAACTCATGTTCCTTTCCGGCCTCGTCAAAATCATCACCAACGACAACGGCCCCGGCCCCGGCCACCCCAACGCCTTCCGCCGCCTCGCCTCCTGGCTCACCGATGTCCCCGTCGGCCAAAACACCTGGCTCGACGGCACCGCCCTCCAATACCACTACTTCACCCAGCCCCTTCCCGCCACCACCAGTTGGTGGTTCGCCCATTTGTCCCCTGGCTTTCAAGCCGCCTCCATCGGCCTCACGCTCTTCATCGAAATCCTCACGCCCTTCGCCTTCTTCGCCCCGCGCCGCCTCCGCCACGCCGCCGCCCTCCTGCAACTCTTCCTCCAATTCATGCTGCTGGCCACCGGCAACTACGGCTTCTTCAACCTCCTCGCGATTGCCCTCGCCCTTCTCCTCTTCGACGACGCCTTCTGGCCCGACCGCATTCAAAAAATTCTCCAGCGCACTCCTCTTCCCCAATCTCCGCCGCGCTCCTTCCGCACTCTCACCCCCACTTATATTCGCGGCCTTATCGCCGCCCTCGTCTTCGTCATCGGCCTCATCCAAATCCGGGAATCCTGGCTCATGCGCACCCGCGCGCCCGACGCCCCCCCGCCCACCTTCGGCGCCTTCACTGTCTGGACCGATTCCCTCTCCCGCGCCGCCACCCACCTCGGCCTCGTCAATGCCTACGGCCTCTTCCGCGTCATGACCACCGAGCGCCCCGAAATCATCATCGAAGGCTCCCAGGACGGCACCCAGTGGCTCCCCTACGAATTCTTTTGGAAACCCGGCGACCCCCAGCGCCCGCCTTCCTTCACCACCCCCCACATGCCCCGGCTCGACTGGCAAATGTGGTTCGCCGCCCTCGAAGTTTACGGCAGCCAGGGCCGCAGCGTCCCCGTCTGGCTACCCCAATTCCTCTACCAGCTCCAGCGCGGCAACCCCGAAGTCCTCGCCCTTCTCGAAAAAAATCCCTTCCCCAACTCCCCGCCCAAATACCTCCGCCTCCGCGTCTTCCTCTACACCTTCACCTCCCCCGCCGAACACGAAAAAACCGACGCCTGGTGGACCCACGACCCCGACCCCGTCCTCACCCTCTCCAACCAACCCCGCTGATTTCGCCGATTGCATTGACACCCCCCGCCCTTTCGCCAAAAGCTCCGCCCGTCCCGCCGCTCCCTTCTCTTTCCTTTCTTCCTTCAAGTTCTGCATTCTTAATTTCCTCCGCATGAGCCTCCTCGCCACCAAGCCCATTGACCGCATCATCAAGGAAGCCGACGCCGACGGTACCGTCACTCTCAAACGCACCCTCGGCCCTTGGAGTCTCATTGCGCTTGGCATTGGCTGCATCATCGGCGCCGGTCTCTTCAGCCTCACCGGCATCGCTGCCGGTGAAAACGCCGGCCCCGCCGTCGTCCTCTCTTACGTCGTTGCCGGCCTCGGCTGCGCCTTCGCTGGCATGTGCTACAGCGAGCTCGCCTCCATGATCCCCGTCGCCGGCAGCGCCTACACGTATAGCTATGCCATCCTCGGCGAACTTCCCGCCTGGATCATCGGCTGGGACCTCGTCCTCGAATACGCCGTCGCCGCCGCCGTTGTCGCCGTCGCCTGGTCCGGTTACCTCGCCAAGCTCTTTGCTAGCCTCAACTACCCGCTCCCGGTCGAATGGACCACCTGTCCCTTCGACAAAACCACCCTCGCCGACGGCACCGTCATTCACGGCCTGCTCAACCTGCCCGCGATGTTTATCATCATCGTCGTCTCTGTCCTCCTGATGATCGGCATCCAGGAATCCTCTCGCGTGAATTTCGTCCTCGTCCTCATCAAGCTCGCCATCGTCATCACCGTCATCAGCCTCGGCTGGCACTACATCAACTGGAGCAACTACCACCCCTTCATCCCGCCCAACACCGGTGAGTTTGGCCATTACGGCCTAAGCGGCATCATGCAGGGCGCTAGCACCATCTTCTTCGCCTACATCGGCTTCGACGCCGTCTCCACCGCTGCCCAGGAGGCTCGCCGTCCCCAGCGCGATATGTTCATTGGCATTGTCGGCTCCCTCGCCATCTGCACCGTCATCTACATCGTCTTTTCCTTCATCCTCACCGGCATGCTCAACTACAAGGACATGATCGGCGTGCGCGCCCCCGTCGCCCTCGCCTTCGCGCAGACACCCTACACCAAAATTGGCATCCTGGTGAACATCGGCATTATCTTCGGCTTTACCTCCGTCATCCTCGTCCTGCTCCTCGGCCAGTCCCGCGTTTTTTATGCCATGTCCCGCGACGGCCTGCTCCCCGCCGTTTTCAGCGAAATCCATCCCAAATGGCACACCCCCTGGCGCTCCAACCTCATCTTCCTCGTCCTCGTCTCCATCATGGCCGGCCTGCTGCCCATTTCCGATCTCGGCCACATGACGTCCATCGGCACTCTCCTCGCGTTCATCATCGTCTGCATCGGCGTCATCGTCCTTCGCCGCACTCGCCCCAAGCTCGACCGCCCCTACCGCGCCCCCGGCGTGCCCGTCCTCCCCATTCTCGGTATTCTCGTTTGCGCTGCTATGATGGCCTCCCTTCCGCTCATCACCTGGATCCGCCTCGTCGTCTGGCTCGCCCTCGGCCTCGTCGTTTACTTCACCTACAGCCGCTCCCGCAGCAAGCTCCAGCACCCGAAACCCGCCCGCTAAATTCAGTTGAAAAAAACAGCCTCGGTTTTTTTGCGCCACCCAACCCGCAAAAGACCCCAAAGGTTTCTTGCACGCTTTCCCAGTCCTTGCGCCATTTTGCGTTCTTCTGCGTTTTTTGTGGTTTAAACTCTTTTACTTATTTGTCTTACGCCTCCTTCTTCCTCGGCTTCACCAGCAGCGACCCCGCGATGCTCCCTCCCAGCAGCAGGAAAATCACCGCGAACGACACCCCCAGCGGCACCGCCACCCAGTGCGCCACCAGCATCTTCGTGCC
>CAZDAQ010000167.1:0-6474 GCA_964503425.1 uncultured Opitutales bacterium | reverse complement strand
GGCGGCGAGAGAAACGAAGTCAGGCCGGAGTGGCGGCGCGGGTGGCGCGACGGGCGGCGATATACAAGGCGGTGCAAGGGAGGACTTGCAGGAGGACGAGGAAGGCGGACAAACCGAGGAGGCTGTCGGGGTTGGGGTGGGTGAAGAGCCAGAGGGAGGCAAGCCACCAGGCGACGGCGATGACTTTGAAGAGACGACTGCGGCTGGCGACGCTGTTGATGAAACAGCCGGTGCCGAGGAGCACGGCGGCGAGGGCGGGCAGGAGGTAGTTGGAGAATTCACCGTAAACGGCGGCGGCGAGTACGAAGACGGCGAAGGCGGCGGCACAGGCGGTCCAGGTGGCGCTGACTACCCGGCCGCTCAGGGGCATGGTGGGCAGTTCGTGAAAGATGCGCCGGGCGTAGAAGAGGGTGACGACGCCGAAGACCATGAAGGAAGGGGCCCAGACGAACAAGGGGCCGTTGATGCGGTCAATGTGGTAGGTGAGGATGGCCCATTGGACGAGGAGGCATTTGGCGGTGATGAGGCCCCAGCAGAGGAGGAGGAGGGCGCGGAAGACGGGGACGCGGCGGGAGCGCTCGAGGGCGATTTCGAGCTCGGCGACTTCCTCGGGCGACGGGGCGGTTTGCATGGATGGGGGCGGAGGGGGGAGTAATTTAAACCTACACCGGGCGGGCCGAAAGGCAAAATTCGGGGGCGGTTCGGCGGTTTTTGCTTTTCCGCGGACGGGGAGCGTGTAGAAAAGGGGCACCCCGCAAGGGGGTATTTATATGATTACACACGTGGTTATTTTCTGGGTGGACAAGCCGGTGAAGAAACATGCCGAGGCTTTGCTGGCGGCGGCGAAGAAGCTGGAGGAGATACCGGGGGTGAAGCATCTTCGCTTCGGGCCGCCGGTGGAGTCGGACCGCGGGGTGGTGGACGATTCGTTCGCGGTGGCGATGACGATGGAGTTCAAATCGGAGAAGGCGCTGAAGAAATACGTGAAGCACGCGCAGCACGTAAAGTTTATCCAGGGGCCGGTGAAGGCGAGCGTGCGGCGGATTGTGGCGTATGATTTTGAGAGCTAAAGAAAAAATGGTTTAACCACAAAAAACGCAAAAAAACACCAAAAGCGCGTTGGCGAAAAGGGGCGCAGCAGGGACTTCATGCCTGGCGGGTTTTGCGAAAGACCGGATAATTATACAGCAACATTTTTAAAATTATCACCATGACGGCGATGGAGGCATTTGGGCAGAAGTTTGGGTATGCGGCGGCGGCCTGCGCGCACGCGCCGGGGCGGCTGGAGTTCATCGGGAACCATGTGGATTACAACGGCGGGCCGGTGCTGGGAGCGGCGATTGACCGGGGGGTGCAGGCGGCGGCGGCGCGGCGGAGCGACCGGCGGGTGCGGGTGGTGAGCGAGCATTTTGAGGGGGTGGTGGAGACGGACCTGGACCGGCTGGCGCCGCGGGAGGGCGCGGGGGCGTGGAGCAATTATCCGCTTGGGGTGGCGTGGGCGCTGGGGAAGAACGGGTGCGTTTTTCCGGCGGGGTTTGATCTGGTGCTGACGAGCGATTTGCCGGCGGGGGCGGGGTTGTCGAGCAGCGCGGCGGTGGAGCTGGCGACGGCGGTGGCGCTGGGAGGGGTGTTTGGATTTGATCCGGGGCCGGGATTGCTGGCGCGGTGGTGCCGGCAGGCGGAGAATGATTTTGTGGGAGTGCCGTGCGGGATTTTGGACCAGGGGTGCTCGGCGTTCGGGCAGGCGGGGCGGCTGGTGCTGATTGACTGCCGGGAAGAGAAGTTCAGCACGGTGCCGCTGCCGGAGACGGTGCGGTTTTGGGTGTTTAACACGGGGAAGAAGCACGCGCTGCTGGATTCGCTGTATGCGACGCGGCGGGGGGAGTGCGAGGCGGCACTGGCGGTGCTGCAAAAATTTTATCCGCAGGCGAAATGCCTGGCGGACATGACGGTGGCGCAGGTGGAGGCGAAGGCGGCGGCGTTGACGGCGGCGCAGGCGCAGCGGGTGCTACACGTGACAAGGGAGATTGAGCGGGTGCAGCGGACGACAGCGGCGCTGGAACGAGGGGATTTGGCGGAGGTGGGGCGACTGCTGGTGGCGTCGCACGAGAGCTCGCGCCGGTTATTTGAGAACAGTTGCGCGGAGCTGGACTATTTGGTGGACGGGCTGAAGGGGCTGCCGGGGGTGTATGGGGCGCGGCTGACGGGGGGAGGGTTTGGCGGCGCGGTGATGGCGATGACGACGCCGGAGTTCAAGGAGGAGACGGCGGCGGCGGTGATGGCGGGGTATGCGGGGAAGTTTGGGCACGCGCCGAAGATTTTTGACACGCGGACGGGGGACGGGGCGCGGTTGCTGGGGGGGTGATGGGAATAAACTTGGGTGGTGGGGGCTCGGGTTTAAGGATGGCGTTGGGCAAGAAAAAGGCTATGATGATGAGCGTGAGTTTTCCCCGGTTTATTTCCCGATGGGCGAGCATGCTGGCGGTGGGCTCGCTGGCGGCCTTGAGCGTGGCGCGGTTGCCGGCGGCGGCGACGGGGCCGGCGTATGGGATGATAGATCTCGGGACGCTGGGCGGGGATTACAGCGAGGCGACGGGAATCAACAATGCGGGGCAGGTGGTGGGCGGGAGCTATACGGCGGGCGGGGCGTTTCACGCGTTCGTGTATAGCGGGGGCAAGATGACGGATTTGGGGACGCTGGCGGGAGGCAACCAGAGCGAGGCCGAGGGGATCAACTCGTCGGGGCAGATAACCGGGTGGAGCACGTTCGGGAGCGTGGACTCGCAGGGCAGCCCGGAGGTGGACACGATTTTGTATACGGGGGGGAAGATGACGGACTTGGGCGTGCTGGCGGGGGACACGAACAGCCTGGGTTTTGCGATCAACGACAGCGGGGTAATTGTGGGGAAGAGCTACACCTACTATTCCGCGAACGGGTTGTATGCGGACCAGAATGCATTTATTTTTGCGAACGGGAAGATGACGAAGCTGGGGCCGCTGCCGGGCGGGTTTTTCAGCGGGGCGACGGGGATCAATGCGGCGGGGACGGCGGCAGGGTGGAGCGACACGGGGAACAAGGACTCGTCGAACAATTTGGAATACCACGCCGTGCGCTATGCGGCGGGCGGGGGCGTGGCGAACCTGGGGGTGCCGCTGGGGGAGACGAACAGCATCGGGCAGGGGATCAACGCTTCGGGCAACGTGACGGGGTATGTGTATTCAACGAACGGGGCGAACACGGCGTTCGTGTATTCGAACAACGGGGGAATCAAGCTGTTGGGCGCGCTGCCACACGGGTTCAACAGCCTGGGGATTGGGATCAACCTGCCGGGGCAGGTGGTGGGGCAGGGGGATATCGGGGTGCAGGACGCGCAGGGGAATCTGATCTACCACGCGTTTCTTTACACGGGTGGGGCGCTGTATGACTTGAACAATTTGTGTCTGAATTCGAAGGGCTGGCGGATTGAGTATGCGGCGGGGATCAATGACTCGGGGCAGATCGCGGCCTACGCGCTGGGGCCGAGCGGGCAGGTGCATGCGGTGTTGCTGGAGGCGCTGGTGACCTCGCCGCCGATCATCACAACGCAGCCGGTGAAGGTGGCGGTGAAGACCGGGGGAAGCGCGACGTTCACGGTGGCGGCGATCAGCGGGACGACTTTTCGTTATCAATGGGAGAAAAACGGCGTGCCAATTACGGGGGCGACGTCGGCAAAGCTGACTTTGACGAAGGTGACGGCGGCGAACGCGGGGACCTACACGGCGCTGGTGACGAACGCGGTGGGCAACGTGACGAGCAGCAAGGCGACGCTGACGGTGAATGTGACGCCGGCGAGCATCACGACGCAGCCGAAGTCGGTGTCGAACGTGAAGGCAGGGGCGACGGTGACGTTCAAGGTGGTGGCGAAGGGGGACATACCGATCAATTACCAGTGGCAGTTCAACGGCGGCAACCTGACGAACAGCAACAACTACACGGGCGCGACAACGGCGACGCTGACGATCAAGAACGCAAACGCGGGGAACGCGGGGAACTACCAAGTGCTGGTGTGGAACGCGGCGAACCAGAACAGCCCGGCCAAAAGTGCGCCGCCGGCGCAATTGAAGTTCAAGTAGGGATGGAGCGGGCGGGGGAAAATCTGGAGGGTTACACCCCATCGCGGACGCGGGTTTTTCAAGGTAGGATGGGCGGCATGACAACGCAAAATATGGCGCGCAGCAATTTCATTGGCGGCGCGCTTGGGCTCGCGCTGATGGCGACACTCACCGGCTGCCCGTCGCCGGTGGTGAACAACGTGAGTGCGACCGCGCCGGTGGTGCAGGCGCAGCCGGCGGTGGTGGAGCAGCCGGTAGTCGTGGCACAGCCGGCCGTGGTTGAGCAGCCGGTGGTGGTGGCGCAACCGGTGGTCGTGGTGGACACTTCCGCGATGATTTACTATCCGACCTACGAGGTTTATTTTGACCCGGGTGCGCGGGTTTACTGGCACTCCGACCGCGGCCGGTGGGTAAGCGGAGGAGCGCCCGAGGGCGTTTCCGTGGCGGTGTTGCAGAGTTCGCCATCAGCGCGGATGAATTTTCATGGATCGCCGGAGAGCCACCACGCGGTGGTCGCGCAGCAGTATCCACGGAATTGGAAGCCGCAGGATGCGCCCAACCGGGGCCAGGGTCCGCCCGATAGGGGCCAAGGTCAGCCGGACCAAGGCCGTAATGGCCGCGGGAATTAATCAATTAACGGGAAACTGGCGGAGAGGGAGGCGAACCCGTTCGACACCGCACAGCGAAGTTGCCGACAGACGCGGAGGGTGTTGAGGGTTATCGGGCAAGTCAGTTGCTCGGACAAAATCGCTTAATGGTAGCGATAGAGTTTGACGCGCTGGATGGTGGGGCCCTCGGCAGGGAAGCGCAGGCCGGCACCGGATTGCCCATCCGCGGCAGCGGCGGAAAGGTCGTAGCGCAATTGCACTTCGTCGCCGTTAAGACGGCGACCGGCCACCCAGACGCCATCTTTATACTGGCCCTCCTCAACGGAGAGCAGGCCGGCAAAGGCAGGGCCGGGGGAAGTGGGCGTAAAGGTGACCTGGATGTCGGTGCCGGAGACGACGTATTCGTCCGGCCCAAGGCAAATGGCGAGGGCGTAGCCGAGGCTGGGGAGTTCGTTGGGGGCGTTGCGGGTGCGCCGCAGGGTGAAGTTTAAAGTATAGTTGCCGAGGGTAATATTTTGGGATGGTTGTTGCGGATTGAGCCAGACGCCGGCAATCGTTTGATCAACCTGATGGGCGAGAATGAGCGGCGCCAACTGGTCGAGCACGGAGTAGGCTTGGCCCAACGGATCGGCATTGGCACCGTCCCCGGCGGCAGAAGCGCGCGGGGAGGAGACGGCGCCAGCGGCGGGCGGCGGCCGGGCGGGATCTTCAATGCCGAAGGGGGAATAACCGATGGCGTCGAACTGGCCGATGGCATAAAAGGCGTTGGCCGCGCCGCGGGCGCCGCCGAAAGATTCGGGAATGAAGAATGGATCGCCGGGGCGGGCGTAGCTGGCGACGATTTTGGGGAAATCGGGCAAATAGATGTCGGGGCAGAGAATATCTATGGAGGGCGCGCCGGCGCGCCAAAGGTCATGCACATCGGCGACGGGGCCGCCGCTGGGATAATCACCCGGGCCTTTGTCCTCGGGCTGCACGATCCAGGTGTTCACAAAAACGGGCATCGGGTAGGCGGTTTTGCCGGCGGCGGCGACAGCGTCCATGTAGCGGGCGTAGTTCCAAGCCATAAAGAGCTTGTCGGTGAACGGGGTGGCGCCGAAGACCTCGGCCCAGGCACCGGAGGTTTTGGATCCCGCGGCCTGCCAGGCCTGCCGCAGTTCCGGCTGCAAGTCCGCCTGGTGTTGCGCCAAGTAGCTGAGCAGATCCGCGGGCACGGATTGGGCAAAGGCGGCATTGGCGGCGGGGCTGTGGTCGCGCGAATCGCCCAGGACGCCGACCTCGTTTTGCATTTGGATCATGAGCACGGTGTGCTGGGTTCCATCCATTTCGCGCAAATACCGCAGGAGGGCGAGGTAGGCGCGGGCGTCGGCATCGCGGGTGGGCGAACTCAACGGGGAGAGGATTTCGAGCGACTGGCCGGCCTGGTTTTGCACGCGGGGGAAACGCTGCTGGTCGGTTTTGACCCAATCGGCCGCATAGCGGGAGGTGCCGTTTTTCCAACTACCCATCCAGAGGAGCACGAGGTGGAGATGATGGCTGCGGGCTCCGGCCAGCAGGCCGTCCACGAGGGTAAAATCATACGTGCCTTCACGCGGCTCGACCAATTCCCAACTGACGGGGGCGAGGACGGTGTTCACGTGCAACTGCACGAGCCGGGGCCAAAGATTGTTGAGGTAAGCGAGATTCGAGGAACTGGAGTTATGCAATTCGCCGCCGAGGACGAGATAGGGCTGGCCATCTACGATGAGTTGCGTGACCTGGCCGCGCTTTTCCA
>CAZDAQ010000166.1:0-6556 GCA_964503425.1 uncultured Opitutales bacterium | reverse complement strand
GCCGCCGGTTCAACCCGTCCAGCCACAACTCCGCCGCCAGCTTCGCCAGCAACAACACCGTAAATACCGTCAACACCGTCGTCCAAGTCATCACCAAACACGATTTTCTGTTCCGCCCTCCCACGCAAATCCAAAAAAATCCCTTTCCCGCCCAGTCTGCCCTTATCCATTTGCGTTTTTGAGGACGCGTGGCTCAACTTTGCGCCCCAATTTGGCTCCTTGCTCCCCTCGGCCCCATGATCGTCAAATGGACGCTGCTTTCGATAATGCCCGCGGCGATGGCATGTCGGGTCAGCCCGGCGGTATCGTGAATGTTGAGCTTGTCCATGACACACTGCCGGTGCTTCTCGACCGTTTTGATGCTGATGCCAAGTTCCGCCGCGATCTGCTTGTTGGCCGAACCCTCGGCCACCAGTTGCAGCACCTCCGACTCGCGCTTAGTCAGGTGGCGACCGTTGGCCTTGGGCAAGCCGTTGCGGTTGAGCGCCCTGCCCGGATTCGCGTGCAAACGCTTGGCAATCGCCGGGCTGAAAAAAGATTTGCCGCCGGCAACCTCCCGTATCGCCTTGGCCAGGATCTCGGCGGAGGTCTGTTTTTCGAGGAAGCCCACCACCCCGGCCTCGCACATGCGCTCGACGTAGGCATCCTCGCTGTGTGCGGAAAGCACGACCACCTTGGCGGCCGGATTGGCGGCCAGTATTTGCCGCGTCGCTTCCAGGCCATTCAGCACCGGCATGCTGATGTCCATGAGGATGACATCGGGCCTAAGGGCCTGCGTCATCTTTACCGCTTCACTGCCGGTCCGCGCCTCGCCGACGATCGCAAAATGCCCTTCCGCGTTCAGCAGCGAGCGCAAACCCTGCCGCATGACGACGTGATCTTCGACCAGCAACACGCTGATATGCTTGAGTTGGATCATTTTTGTATTCTTTTAAGATACCCATCGCGCTCCCCTCAGGTACACGGTGAGTGACGCATCCATGGGTGAAAATGTTCGTCTCCTTTTTATATAACCCATGTCCACTTTGGACAACCATGGGGTGAAACCCTACCATGCCATCCCCTCTGACAATAGGCCACCCCGTGCCGTTCCTCAACCCAATTTCTTCACAATGCACTGGATCTGCGCCAGCGCCCCAAAGTTTAGCGTCTGGTCCACCGGCGGCACCCGCGCCATCCACTGCTCATATGCCGGCCAGCATAACCCCGTCCGCCGCTTCCCCGAGCGATATACCCGGTAAATAAACTGCGCCAGCCGCGGCAGCCCCGTTACCGGCCCCCAATTCTGCATCTTCCGGTCATACCCCTCATCCTGCAACTTCAAGTTCACCAACTCCCCGTTTGGCAAACCCCGCGCCAAATCCAAAACATTGTGCGACACCGGCGACCAGCTCCGAGTCTTGCTGATTGTGAATGTTGCCTTGTGGTCCGGGTTGAACCGGCTTGGGAACACCCCCTGTTCATATAAATCCTCCTCCGGCACGGCGAAAAACAAATACCCCCCTGGCTTCACCAGCTCCCACCACTCCCGCAACGCCGCCGCCGGCTCGTGCATGTGCTCCAGACAGTGCGATGAATACACAAAATCAAACCGCTCCGTCACATGCCGCGTGATCACGTTCGCATCCCCGTCCGCCATGTCAAACCCCCGCGCCTCCGCCGTCACCGGGTCGCCCCCGCACCCGATGTCTATGCCCCGCCCCGTCAGCACCGCCTTTTCCAGCGCGCCCCAAATTCTCCGGCTTTTGGATGTCTCGTTCATCGTCGCGGGCAATTCCCTGACCTTATGCCTTTAACCTGCCGCCCAAGCTGTGGCAAATGCGTTTGCGGGGCCGAAATCCACCCTAGTCCTTTCAAGCTTGGCCTCGGCACGAATCTTGCGTTACTTTCGCCTCAATCCACTGCGCGCTTATCCCGCGCCGGGCTGCTTCGGCTCTTTTTTCCTTTCCGACTTCCGCTGCTTTCCATGCCGAAAAAGCCCGCCAGCCCGTCCGACACCCCGCCCTACGAGGAAGCCTTCGCCCGTCTTGAGACGCTTATTGAATCCCTCGAAACCGGCGATGTCCCTCTCGCCGAGCTGGTTGCGAAATTCGAGGAGGGCCACCAGCTCCTCAAAATCTGCCAGCAACACCTCCACGCCGCCGAGCTGCGCGTCGAGCAACTCAAGCTTTCCGACGCCGGCGATCCCGCCTTTTCTTCCTTCGAGGAGGAAAGGCAGCCTTGACCCCGGCCCCTTCCATTCCTTAAATTGTTCGTTTTTTACCGAAATGGCCATCCTCGACCGCATCCACGGCCCCGCTGACGTCAAGAAACTCGACGTCGCCGAACTCGCGCCCCTCGCCGAAGAAATTCGGCGGGAAATCATCGAGGTGACCTCCCGTAACGGCGGCCACATCGGTCCCAACCTGGGCGTCACCGAGCTGACGATTGCCCTTCACCGCGTCTTCGACTGTCCCAAGGACCGCTTCGTCCTCGACGTCGCCCACCAGGGCTACGTCCACAAGCTCCTCACTGGCCGCCACGGCCCCAAGTTTAAGAAAATCCGCCAGACCGGCGGCCTCTCCGGCTTCCTCATGCGCGAGGAAAGCGAATACGACTGCTACGGCGCCGGCCACGCGGGCACCGCCCTCTCCGCCGCCCTCGGCATGGCCGCCGCGCGCGACCAGCGCGGCTCCGACGAGCACGTCGTCGCCCTCCTCGGCGACGCCGCCCTCACCTGCGGCATCACCATGGAGGCCCTCAACAACATCGCCACCTCCACCAAGCGCCTCATCGTCCTGCTCAACGACAACGAGTGGTCCATCGCCAAAAATGTCGGCGCCATCGCCAATTACCTCAACGAGCTGATGATCAACCCGGTTTACAACCGCTACCATCACAACCTCGAAAGCTTCCTCGAGAAAATCCCCGGCGGCGATTCCCTCCGCGAGCTCGGCGCCCGCGCCAAAAAGGAAGCCAAGGACTTCGTCGTCCCGTCCTCCCTCTTCGAAAAATTTGGCCTCCGCTACCTCGGCCCGATTGACGGCCATAACCTCCCGCTCGTCATCCAGTATCTCGAATTCTGCAAAAGCTCCGACCGGCCCGTCCTCCTCCACGTCCTCACCAAAAAGGGCAAGGGCTACGATGTCGCCATCAAGAACCCCGAGAAATTCCACGGCACCAGCCCGTTCGACATCGTCACGGGCACTTCCACCCCCATCAAGCCCGGCACCCCGCCGAACTGGCAGGATGTCCTCGGTCAGGCCGTCTCCCGTTTTGCCAAGCAGGACCCCAAAATCATCGGCATCACCGCCGCCATGCCTTCCGGCACCGGCCTCACTCACCTGGCCAAGGAAGTCCCCGGCCAGTTCTACGATGTCGGCATTGCCGAGGAACACGCCGTCCTCTTCGCCGCCGGCCTCGCCACCATGGGCTTGCGCCCGCTCTGTGCTATTTACTCCACCTTCCTCCAGCGCGGCTACGACCCCATCGTCCACGACGTCTGCCTCCAGAACCTCCCCGTCGTTTTCGCCATGGACCGTGCCGGCCTCTCGCACAACGACGGTCCCACCCACCACGGCCTCTTCGACATCGCCTACCTCCGCACCGTCCCGCGCACCGTCATCATGCAGCCCAAGGACGAGGACGAAATGGTGGACATGCTCTACACCGCTTTCCAGCACAACGGCCCGTCCTTTATCCGTTATCCCCGCGGCCCCGCTGCCGGCGTGAAAATTAAGGATAAACCCGTCGCCCTCCCCATCGGCCAGGCCGAAGTCCTCCGCGAAGGCCGCGACCTCATCATCTGGGCCCTCGGCCCCATGCTTCAGGACGCCGCGAAGCTCGCCGACAAACTCGCCGCCGAACACGGCCTCTCCGTCGGCATCGTCAACGCCCGCTTCGCCAAGCCCCTCGATACCGAACTCCTTTACCAGCACGCCCGCACCGCCAAGCTCATCGTCACGATGGAAGACCACGTCGTCATGGGCGGCTTCGGCACCGCCGTCCTCGAAGCCCTTTCCGAAGGCAACCTCTCGACTCCCGTGGAACGCATCGGCTGGCCCGACCACTTCGTCGGCCACGCCACCACCCCCGCCGACCTCCGCGCCGACAACGGCCTCTCACCGGACGATATTGAAGCCAGAATCCTCCGTCGGTGGAAAACCGTCTCCAAGACCACTACAAATCGTGTTCCGGCCGAAAAATTAGCTTAGCAATTACTTCCCGTATTTGCATTCAATGTAGGACTAGGTATACTGCGTTTAATATGACGCGTCCGTTCGAATCAGCTCAGCAACTACTGAAAAAAGGCCAGACGGCCTTGTGTCTCTTCACAGACGGAAAACACTTGGAATTTAATGGTGACGGAAGTGGCTCAACTGGCCACTGGATAATTAATCCTAAACGTAAAATTGATCAGGTCATCATTTATCAGCAATCCGATGGACAAGCCACTGTGTTCATAGCTGAACCAGACGGTTATTATCCAACAAAGGAAGGTCGCTATACCCTAAATCTCCTCAGAATTGAAGAAGTCGGCACAACTAATCGTTCCTGGAAGGAATTCGCTGCCACAGGACAAAATCCCGTCCGCTATCTGATTAAAAAAATTATTTAAGTGATCGAAAGGACAACGAAGATTGCGCATCTCCACTCTTGCCCGCAACCCTCCCATTGCTTAGGCTATTTCCCATGTCCACCGCCGAAATCGAGCAGTCCGCCCTCCAGTTGCCCCTCGGAGAGCGCCTCCGCTTGGCCCGCCGTCTTGTCGAAAGCATTGGTGACGCTGAGGTCGAGCAGGCCAGCATTGAGGAAGGCATTCGTCGCATCGAAGACGTCGCGTCCGGTCGTGTTCGCGGCTTGACCGAAGAGGAATTCCGCCGCGCTTTGCAATGAAGGTCCATTATCACCCGGATTTCCCGCGTGATATCCGGAAGTTTTTTCAAAAGTACCGGGAAATTTATCCAGCCTTGGGAGAACGGTTTTTGTCGGAGATTGACATCGCCATCGCCGATGTAATTGCGGGCTCCGATTATGCCGGCCATTTTGTTCGCTTGGGCACCCGGACTGTCCGGACCTTTCGCCGCCGCAACCTTGATTCGTTTCCGTTTTTTGTGCTGTATGGCCATTCTCCGGAACATTTGATCTTTGGTTCCTTGGTGCCGTCGCGTTCCGACCCCTTAGACTGGCTGAGTCGCTTTCGCTCGGTTCCAGCATAAATTCCGTTAATTTCGTCAAAAAAATCGTGAAACTCTCCGCCTACCCCTCCGCCAACTCCGCCAGCCGCTCCCTCGCAGATTCTCCGCATTCTGCTGGACAGCAGAACGCACGGGAGAACGTCCTCGACCTCCGCGACCTCTCCGTCGAGGAACTCAAGCTCGACGCCCTCTTCCGCCCCGTCGTCACCGATGCCCGCGCCCGCTTCGCCCTCTTCCGCATCCTCGACCAAAACTACCTCGACTGGTCCAACTTCCTCGCCTCCCTCCTCTCCCCGCTCCCGCTCGACGATGCCGCCGCCCGCCTCAACCTCGACCGCCTCCTCCTCAACTACTTCACCTGCGCCCACCACCTCCGCCAGCACTTCGAAACCCTCTTCCAACAGCGCCTCCGCACCGACGACGCCTCCCAGAAAAAATACAAAATGCTCGTGGACCAGCTCGCCCAGACTTCCTGGCCCTTCGCCTTCTTCCTCGATTTCCGCCACTACCTCAACCACGAGGGCCTCGCCCTCGGCTTCTTCAAGCGCAAGCTCTCGCCCACCTCCGTCTCCCTCGAACTCACCCTCAACTCCGTCGAACTTCTCAACGCCACCAAGGACTGGCCCCGCTCCAAGCTCACCGCCGCCAAGGGCCTCATCGAAGTCGCCCCGCTCCTGCGCGACATCCACGCCCAGCTCCGCCAGGCCTACGCCGCCATCGTCGTCAAAACCTTCTTCCCCGACCTCGCCCCCGCCGCCGAATTCTATAAAAAGCTCTCCGACGAAGTCCGCCAGAAAGACCCGGCCACTGCCGCCGCCCTCCGCGAAAACGAAACCAAACTCTTTCCGCTCCCCGCCGATCTCTTCGCCGAACTCGGCCTCCCCACTGCGATCAAGTAAGCCTGCCACCGGGAAACCCCGGCTCCGTATTTCTGCAGAGCACCATCAACCTGCATTTGCACTGCCGCCCTCTTTCTTATATCTTCTCTTTTGCGCCTTTCACTTTTCACCTTTAACTCTCTCCCATGCACCTCCGCCGCCACTCTTTCTTCTACCTCCTACCTTCTACCTTCTGTATTCTGCTGCTGCTTTTGCCCTCCTGCACCACCCCGCCCACTCCCTACCAACCCATCTCGCGCGACGGCGGCTACACCCAGGTCCGCACCAGCCCCAACACCTACACCGTCAACTTCACCGGCAACGCCGAAACCCCCTACCCCCGCGCCTACGACTTCGCCCTCCTCCGCGCCTGCGAAATCGGCCAGCAACTCGGCTTCTCCTGGCTCGTCATCGAAGGCCAGACCGACAATTCCTCCCGCCAGGTTCTCCAGGGCCCCACCAGCAGCCAGACCATCGGCACCGCCGTCGGCCCCTACGGCA
>CAZDAQ010000165.1:0-6660 GCA_964503425.1 uncultured Opitutales bacterium | reverse complement strand
GGGGCGCTTAGTCGAGGTGGAAGACTTCCTTGAGGGGGGTGGCGACGGGGGAGTGGTCGGGGTTGGAGGGCATGATGTCGCCCATGTGTTTCCACCATTTTTGGCAAATGGGGGTGAGGGCGATGGCGTTCCAGCGGGCTTCGTCCTCGATTTCGACGTAGCCGAAGAGCTGGCGGGTTTCGGGGTGGAGGAAGATGGAATAGTTGTGGGCACCATGGGCGCGGAGAGTGGCGGCGAGTTCGTCCCAGATGGGCTGGTGGCGGCGGGCGTATTCGGCTTCTTTGCCGGGGTGGACGGAGAGGACGAAGGATTTGCGAAGCATGGGTGTTGAAAGAGGAAGTTAGAATGCGAAATGCAAAAATGGGGAAAAGAAAAAACTCAACCGAGGGAGGCGATGTAAAGGAGGCCGACGAAGAGGCCGATGATGGCGCCGGAGGTGGCGAGGCAGGCGAGGAAGCCAATGGTGTCCACGCGGTTCCATTTGCCGAATTCCCAGGAGGAGTTGGGGAAGAGTTTGGTGTGGTCGTGGCGGCGAGGGTTGCGGCGGGTTTCCTCCATGGTGGCGGCGTCAGCGGCGGGGTCGCCCAGAACGGGGGTTTTCATTTTGCCGTAGAAGAGGTCCACGCGGGCGCGGTCGGTTTGAGGGGTGAGGTAGCTGACAAGGATGAGGATGATGAAGGGGAAGATGCCGTCGAAGAAATAGCGGGCGGTGTCGCGACCGGTGGTGGTGAGGTTTTTGGGGTGGAGACCGACGTAGCTGAGGAGGTAGCACTCGAAGTTGAAGCGGCCCGTACCTTCGAGGGGGCTGGAAAGGTTGTTGGGGTCGGTATGGACGATGGCATCGAAGTAAACGCCGTGGTCGGCGGCGTCTTTTTGCATGAGGGCGGGGGTGGTGGCGAAATCGTGGATATGGCGAAGCTGTTGGGGATGACAATGTTGATGAGGACGGAGAGGATGACGGCGGTCCAGATGGCGCCGGTGGTGAGGCGACGCCAGGTGTAGATCAGCATGATGGCCGCGCCGAAGGGGATGTTGACGTCAATGATGAGCTTGACGCCCTGCTCGAGGGTGTCGAGAAAGCGCGCGGCGCCGAGGCCGAGGATGAGGACGCCGACAATGGCCCAGCGGGCGGCGCGGACGGCCTGCGCCTCGGGGACGTCGGGCCAGATATGACGGTAGATGTTGCGGACGAAGAGGGAGGAGATGGCGACGGCCTTGGCGGCAAGGATGGACATAGTGCCGGCGAGGACGCCGGCGAGCATGAGGCCGATGAGGCCGGGGAAGGCGTGGTCGGGGCCGATCAACTTATTGGACATAGCGCCCCAGAGCATGTCGGGCTCGGAGAGCGTGTCGGGCCCCATGAAGAGGGCCGCGCCGATGAGGCCGGTGAAGGCCCAGAGGATGATGAGGAAGCGTTTGGCATAACTGCCGGACGCGCCGCCAAAGCGGGCGGCATATTCGTCCTTGGCGGAACCGAGGATGCCCATGTTGGCGCTGAGGCCGAGGATTTGGACGAGGCTGGCCCAAGTGAAAGCGACGACATACCAGAAGCCATATTGGCCGCTAGAGCTGGCACCGAGGAGCTGGAATTTGTTGTGCGGGACTTTTTGCGCGAGGGCGTGCCAGCCGCCGATGGCGTGCAACCCGACAGGGACGAGGATGACGGAGAAGACAACGACGAGAAGGCCCTGGAGAGCGTTGTTGAGGGCGGCGCCCTTCATGCCGCCGAGGACCATGTAGGTGCCAACGACAGTGGTGAAAATGAAGTAGAAGGCCCACTGGGCCCACACGGGATTGAGGACGGAGATGAAGCGGTGGAGCTGGCGGGTGTCCTTGAGATCGCGCAGGGTGGTGAGTTCGGTTTTGTCGGCGGGGGCAAGGGTGCCGGCGGTGGCTTGTTTTTCGAGAACGAGGAGGCGGTTATAGCCTTCGACGGAGGCGTGTTCGGCGGGAGTCCACGTGGCTTCAGGCTTGAGGACGAGGGAGGCGGTAGTCGTGTAGGCGGTGAAGTTGCCGACGGCGATGAGGAGAATGGCGACGCCGATTTGGTAGCAGGCGTAGAAGCGGGCAAGCCATTTGCTGTCGAAGCGGTCTTCAAAAAGGTCGGCAACGGTGGTGAGGCGGACGCGGCGGAACCAGACATAGACGAACCAATAGAACGGGCTGATGAAGATGGTCTGGAAAGTGAGCCAGGATTTGGAGGCGCCGTTGGCGTAGACGAGGGAGGCGGTGGTGACGGCGCCCTGGGGCTCGGTGGAGTTACCGAAGTTCATGAAGAACTGGTAAAGCTTGCCCATCTTGCGGCCGGCGAGGAAGAAGCCCTCTTGATCCTTGGTGGCAGAGGCGGCGCGCTTGCCGAGCCAGATCACCACCACGAGGTAGGCGATGACGATGAGCGCATCAATGGGGTTAATGCCGAGCATGAGAAAGGGGTGGAAGGGGCCGGACGCGGGGTTGCGCCGGGGATGGAAACAAGGGGGCGTAGCTAACGGCAGGGCGCGGGGGCGAGTCGAGCTTAGAGTGGGGGCGGGAGAAAAATTGAGAATTTAGAATGCAGAATTCAAAATGGAAGATGGAAGAGGCGAGTCGGAGGACTGAGTCGGCGGTTGCGTTTGGAGGAGGCCGGCGGTAAGGGTTGGCGATGAGCGAAGAACTGGAATACCGGCTGCCGTTTGCGGGGCGGTGGTTTGTGACGAGCGCGGGGGACACGGTGAACGTGAACCACCACATGCGGACGCGACCGCAGTGGTATGGGATGGATTTTATGAAGGCGGGCGAGCCGAACGGGCGGGGAATCCGCAAGACGCGGGGGAAGACGGTCGAGGATTATTATGGCTGGAATGAGGCGGTGCTGGCGCCGGTGGCGGGCGAGGTGGTGGCGATAATGGACGGGTTGCCGGACAATCGTATTGGATACAAGGACGAGAAGCGTCCAGCGGGGAATCATGTGATCATCAAGGCGGCGGCGGACCGCTTTGTGTTTGTCGCACACTTCAAGAACGGGTCGGTGAAAGTGCGAGCCGGGCAGAAGGTGGCCTCTGGGCAGGAACTGGGCCGGTGCGGGAACTCGGGCAACAGCGATTGCCCGCATATTCACCTGCATGTGCAGGACGGGCCGACATTAAACGAAGGGCAGGGGCAGAATGTGATTTTCAAGCGAATCAACGTGGAGCTGACGGGGAAGCAGTTTGAGGGCGTGGACTGGCCGCTGATCCGGGGGTTGTTTGTGGAGAATGGGGCAGTTTAAGATAAGCAGGTTGGCTACATCTGCTCGAGAGTTTTGCCTTTGGTTTCGCGGACGAAGGCCCAGACGAAGAAGAGGGAGATGATGGCGGCGAGGGTGTAGAGGCCGTAAGCGCCGGCGAGGCCGATGTATTTGATAAAGGGGAGGAAGGTGACCGTGACGAGGAAGTTGGCGACCCAATTGGTGGCCCCGGAAACGGCGAGAGCCGCGCCGCGGAGGCGGTTGGGGAACATTTCCCCGAGGAGCACCCACATGACGGGACCCCAGGAAACGCCGAAAGCGATGACGTAGAGAATGGCCGCGCCGAGGCCGAGGAGGCCCATGTCGTCGCTGAGGACGGGTTTGCCATCCGCGCCGAGTTTGGCGGTGGCGAAAATAAGGGCCAGGGCACCGAGGGTGACGGCCATGCCGACGGAGCCGACGAGCAGGAGAAAGCGGCGGCCCACGCGGTCAATGAGGGCGATGGCGAGGATGGTGGCGAGGATGTTGACGAAGCCGGTGATGAGGTTGTTGATGAGAGCATCCTGGGAGGAGATGCCGGCGGCCTCCCAGAGAACAGCCCCATAGTAAAAGATGTTATTGATACCGACGAATTGCTGGAAGACAGCCAGCCCCATGCCGACCCAGAGGATGGGGGCGATGCGACCGGTGCGGGATTCGACCAGATCGGACATGCGCGGGCGGTGCTCGCCAAGGAGGCTTTGCTCGACTTCGCGGACGAGGGTGTCGGGGTCGCTGCCGATGCGGGCGAAAATGGCGCGGGCGAAGGCGGATTTGCCATGGGCGACAAGAAAGCGCGGAGATTCGGGAATGAGGAGAGCGCCGACGAAAAAGGCGGCGGAGGGGAGAGCCTCCATCCAGAACATCCAGCGCCAGGCGGGTTCGCCGAGCCACAAGGGGGCGCTGGCCGTACCCGCAAGCCACGCGAGGATGTAATTACTGAGAAAGGCGCTGAAGAGGCCGAGCACGATGGCGAGTTGCTGCAAGGAGGCCAACCGGCCACGCAGGGCGGCGGGGGAGACTTCAGAGATATACATGGGCGCGAGGACACTGGCGGCACCGATGCCGAGGCCGCCGAGCACGCGCGCGGCGATGAAGATATCGGCGGTTTTGGCTGCGCCGGAGGCGTAGGCGCTGACGAGGAAGATGACGGCGGTCATCAGCATGGCCGGACGACGGCCCAGGAAATCGGAAATGTTACCGGCGAGGAAAGCGCCGACGGCACAACCGAGGAGGACGGAGGCGACGGCAAAACCGGTGGCGACGGTCGTCGTGCCGAAGGCGGTGGAGATGGCGTCCACGGCGCCGTTGATGACGCCGCTGTCGAAGCCGAAAAGGAAACCGCCGATGGCGGCCACGGCGGACACGAGAAGGACAAAGGTGTGACTGCCGGGCGGAGGCGAGGCGGCGTTGCTGGCGGATAAATTGGAACCGGGGCCAGAGGTGGGTTCGCTCATGAAGAGGAAAGGGGTGGAGTGGAAAAAGGCGGGATGGAAAAACGGGTGAAAATCGTAATCAGAAATTGACGCCGACTTGGGCGCCGAGGACGAGGGCGTTGGCGATTTGGCCGGTGCCACCGGGATGGATGATATACTGCACGTCGGGCTGGATGAAAAGCGCGCCGTCGAGGAAAAGGAGGCGGTGGGTGAGTTCGAGGGCGGTTTCGGAGGATTGGGATGGGAGGCCGGAGCGGGTCTGGGAGGCGGCGAGGTCGTCACTGAAATGGCCGTAAACGACGCCGACGCCGGTGGTGTCATTTGGGCGACCGGGGAAAAGGCCCAGGGCAGAGATGCCGGAGGTAAAGAACCAGGGCATCTGGCTGACGGATTGGTCGGGCGAGGCGAGGAAGGAGCCGAAGATGCCGAGGCCGGGGTTGGTGCCGGGAGCACCGAAACGATAAATCATTTGGTCGAAGAGTCCGTAAATGCCATAGTTGCCGCGCTTCGTCTGGGTAACGAGGAGGGGACCCTGGGTGTTGAAATTGTTATAGACCGAATTGTCATACCAAGCCCCGGCCTTATAGTTGCCGAGGAGGCCGGTGTCGCCGGGTTGGCCGTTAATTTGATAGCCGGTTTCGGCGATGGCGAAGAGGGGGCCGTGCATGGACCAGTCCATGCCGTGATGGTCATTGGCACGGACGGAGGGGTCGCCATTGTAGATACCGGCCATGAAATACCAGCGTTTGGTGGGCTTGAAGCGGGCGAGGAAGCCCCAGGCGGCGTTGGGGTAGGCCGTCATGCCGGGGGCGTTGAAGAAGATGCCCACGGGGTTGCCGCAAAAGGCATTTTGCATGAAGAGGTAATCGTAGTGGGAGACGAGAAAGTCGTCGCCAGCGGCGATGCGGCCCATGCGGAGCTGGAGGGTGTTGTTGAGGAGCTTGGGCTGGAAGGCGACGTCCACGACGCGGATGGTCTGGCCGCCCCAGTCCTGCTGGACATTGAAGACGTTGCCGAGGTCTTTCTTGGTGAGGCTGGGGCCGAAGCGCTCGGAGACCTGGACGAGGAAGGTGCTGTTGGGGATAGAGGCGATTTTATCGAGATCGAAGAGGAGACCGAGGCCGAGGTTGTTGGCGGCGGTGAAGCCCTGGCGGATGCCGCCGATGGGGTTGCCAGCCATGTCGCTGGTAAAGTTCAGCGATGGGGTGATACCGAGATTTTCGAGGTAGGGGAGCGCGCCACCCCAGGTGCCGAAGAGATGGCCCGTATCGGGCGTGAGGGGAAAGGAACGGTTGACGGGGGGCAGTTTAGTGGTGGCGTTACCCGGGGCGGTGGGAGTTGGTGCGGCATCCTCGGAGTCGAGGGGCGGGGGCTGTTCGGGCGGAGGCTGGAAGTTGAAGGGTTCGGGCGTGGGGCTGGATGCCGAGGCAGTGATGTTGGAACCGGGAGGGATGACGGGAATGGAGCCGGGCGCGGCGACGGGCGGCGTTGCTGGGGGATCACTAAAAGCGTGGGATGCGAAGGGAGTGCCAAACAAGGCGAGTGCGAAGACAAAAGGAAAGCAAAGCACTTTCGCGAACGCGGGGGCGTTCGGATGCCGCGGGGAACCGGCGCTGGGGAGGGCGGGGAGTATGGGGGTAAAAAACAGGTTGAACAACGAAACCAATTCCAAAAATCCACCGAGGCCGGCGGGAGCGAGGATTGGGGGGTGCGCTGATTCAACTCCTTATCGTCAGCCGGCGCAATATTTTTACGCAAAGGGTTACTTCACTTCCTTGACGATGCGCTGATTGGCATCGCCGAGGACGATGGTGCGGGGCTGCCAGGTTTTGGCCTCGGCTTCGGACATGACGGCGAAGGTCATGATGACGAGGAGGTCGCCTTTTTTGCCGAGGTGGGCGGCGGCGCCGTTGAGACAAAAGGTGAGGGAGCCGGCGGGGGCGGGGATGGCGTAGGTCTCGAAGCGGTTGCCGTTGGCCA
>CAZDAQ010000164.1:0-6724 GCA_964503425.1 uncultured Opitutales bacterium | reverse complement strand
ACAACCCTACCCATACCCACTCCGCCATCGTCAACCCCACCGGCTCCTCAGCTGGCACTGCCGTGACCACAATTCGGTATGCCGGCGCGGTGACGTTAAACTCTGTTTTTTGGTTTGCGGCAGTAGCCTGGAGTTCTTTCTCCATGGCTTGATCCGCCCTGAGGTCGCTGTCCATGGCTTTGAATTCCGCCTGAACACTAATCAAACTGGTGTCTTTTTCGCTTTGGGGAGTGTTATTTTCGGGGTCAAGTGCAACCCGACCATATTTCACGATCATGTCGTTCATCTTGCCCTGGATCTCCTCTACCTTTTTCTTCTGCTGTTCCACTCGCATCGGGAGGTCTCCGACAAGCTTCATCATTTCATCAGCGTTAACGCGTGCGTTGGCGGCTACAAATTCCTCCGCAAAATAATTCGCAACCTGTGCCGCGACTTCCGGGTTTGGATGCTCAAAGCTCACTTTGATCATCAGAGATTTCAGATCGGCCTCCACCTTGCGCCCTTCTATTAGTAGGTCTTTCGCCGTCGGTACCGTACCAAAATAAACATCCTTTTCGTACGGTGCCATAAATCGCTTCACCTCGTCCGGCTTCAGCCGCTTGGCGACATCGCTGGCGACCCCGTCCGATTCCATAAGTTGGACTCCATCGTGGAATTTTGCATCTGAGGCGACTATTCCACCGGGATAGCCTGTGCCCGTTATGATGCCACTTGACTTAATTAATCCTCGGAGCACCTCCACCACCGCCGTCCCCCGATACTCCGGCACCCGGCACAACGCATACCCCACCACCCCGCCAAAGATCACCAGAAAAGTCACCACAAACACCACCACCATCACCCCCACGCGGCGGCACTTGGGGTCCACGGGCACCGCACCGCTGTAAGGTCGTTCCGGCAGGCTCATGCGCACGAGGGGGTTTGCGCGCCCAACGGGTGCCACGCCACCCCCATGGACAACCCCTCCCCCGCCAAAGTTCCCCGCCACCACCCTCTTCTCTTTTCCACCTTTTATCCCTCCAACTCCCCCCTTCCCCGCCCGCCGCTTTCCGTTTCTTCTCCCCATTTATCATTCGAATTTTCCGCTTCCTACCACGTCACCGACAACCTCCGCTCCCGCCGCACCTGCAACACCGCCCGCGCCACCCACGCTCCCCCCGCCCCGCCCAGCACCCCCGCCACCAGCCCGATCTCTACCCACCGTGAAAACGCCATCCCGTCCGGCTCCGCCGCCGGCACGCCGAGTTGTGTCACGCGGAAGTTTAGCTCGCTCAGGTTAAACTTCTCCTGCTCGTCCGCCGCCGCGTTCGCCGCGTTCTCATAGTCGCTCTTCTCCGTTTTAAAATCGTTGTCCAGCGTGTTGTAATCCTTCCGCGCCTTCGCCAGGTCCTCGATCCGCTGGCCCGTCGCGTCCCGCTGGGCCACCGCCTGCTCATAGCTCTTCTGTGCCGCCTCCGCGTCCGTCCGCACCGTCTCCACCGCCGACGCCGTCGCCTCCTCCAGCATCTTTTCCACCATCGCCTTCGCCGGTCCTTCCTGCGTGCCGTTGTAGGCCGTGATCAACGGCGCCACCCGGCTCTGGTTCGCGATGAAGGGCAAATCCCGCACCGGCTTGTTCGCCGCCTCCTGCTGCTGCACCTGTGCCCACCGCTGCGCCGCCGCGTCCCGCGCGTCCGCCTTCTCCATGATCGCCATTTCCTCGCTCTTCAAATCCAGCGCCAGCGTCTCATCGTTCATCGCCAGCGCCGTCGCGCCGAATTTCGCCACCAGCACATTCATCTTCGCCTCCGTCTCCACCTCCTTCGCCCGCAGCTCCTCCACCCGTGCCGCCACCCCCGCGATGTGTTTCTGCGCGTAATCCTCGTTCGCCTGCTGGCACTCCGCGGCGAACGCCGCCGCCAGCGCATTCGCCCCCGCCGCCGCCATCTCCGCGTTCGGATGCGCAAAACTCACCCGCAGCGTCAGTATCTCGGGCATCACCAGGAACGTCCGCCCCTGTTCCAGCACTTCCATTTCCGTCCGTACCGGCCCCTTTAGCCACCCGCCCCCATACGGCTTCACCAGCCGCTCCTTCTCCTCCGGCTTCAACCGCGCCGCCGCCGCCTTCACCGTCTCCTCCGACTCCAGCATTCGCACATTCGCCGCAAAATTAATCTCGTCCGGCGGCTCCGGCCTAACCACCGGCGCCCCGGTGGCCGAAACCGGATCCTTCACATTATACAACACCTGCACCGCCGCCGTCGAACGATACAACAGCGTCCGGCTCCCCGCATACGCCACCACCCCGCCGAAAATCACCAAAAACACCCCCGCAAACGCCCCCAGCATCACCCGCACGCGCCGCTCCCGCCGGTCCGCCGACGCCGCGCTCCGCGCATGTTTGTCCTGCGATTTCATAAGCCGTTTAATACCAACCCGCCGCCATCCTGCAATCTTTACGAACATCCCACCTCTCCATAAAGTTCCCCTGACACCTTTCCCCTTTTTTATCTTCCACTCCCCTCCCCTCCTTCCATTTTCCATCTTTTATTTTCCATTCGTCTCATGACCCAATCTCCTCCCCGCAGTTGACCTTCCGCCCTTTCTCCTTCTTGTAATGGCTATGGACCCCTACCGGGAATTCCTTCGCCACTACGAAGAGGCCCTCGGCGCCACCCTGTCCGCCCCGCCGCCCCCGCCCCCGGCCGCCTTTCCTCCGCCGGCTCCCGGCGCTCCCGTCGCCCTCCTCTTTTCCCCGCACCCCGACGACGAGGTCATCACCGGCACCCTCCCCCTCCGCCTCCAGCGCGAGGCCGGCGCCCGCGTCATCAACATCGCCGTCACCCTCGGCTCCAACCCCGCCCGGCGCGACGCCCGCCGCCGCGAGCTCGCCGACGCCTGCGCCTGCCTCGGCTGGGAATTCGAAGTCCTCGACTGGACGGATGTCCATGCTTCCTCGCCCGACCGCGACCCCGACACCTGGGCCACCCGCGTCCACGCCCTCGCCGAAATCCTCCGCCGCTGGCGCCCGCGCTGGGTCTTTTATCCCCACGCCCGCGACGCCCACCCCGCCCACACCGGCACTCACCTCCTCGTCAACGCCGCCCTCATGGAAGCCACCGGCGGCGCCGCCCCGCCCTGGCGCGTCCAAACCGAATACTGGCACCCCCTCGAGGAACCCAACCTCCTCGTCGAGTGCCCGCCGCTCCTTCTTGCCGAGCTCGTCGCCGCCCTCTGCTGTCACCGCGGCGAAGTCGCCCGCAACCCCTACCACCTCTCTCTCCCGGCTTGGATGATTGACAACGTCCGCCGCGGCGCCGAAACCGTCGCGCACCGCGGTGCGCCCGCCCCGTCCTTTCACTTCGGCACCCTCTACCGCGTCGAGCCCGCTCCTCCCGCCAACTGGCCCTCCCTCCTTCCCTCTTTCCCGCCCCTCACCGCCTGAATCACCGGCTGCCGCCCGCCTCTCACCCGCGCTTGCGCCACGCCGCCTTCAGCGAGCACGATTGCGCCCGCGCCCGCAACTCCCGCAGCTTCGGCACGGCTCGATTCCACATCCACAGGTTGATGTCCGGGTTCGTCGCATACGAAAGATCAAACACCACCGGCGGCTTCGCCCGCGCCGGCTCCAGCAATTCCAACCGGCATTCCGGTTGCGCCGCCGCCGCCAGGTAGGATTCCAGCACCTGCGCCACCCGCGCCTCGGCCTCCAGCGTCAGATACACGTCAATCGCATGGAAGCACAACCCTCCCGGCTTCAGCAGCCGCGCCATGTCGCGAAAACAGTCGTTCATCTTCGCCGTCGCCACGTGCTCCAGCACCGAAATCGAAAACACCGCGTCAAAATACCCCTCCGGCAGCTCCGGTGAAAACTCCCCCAGATACACCGGCACAATCTTTACGTTCTTCAACTCCGGCGCCTCCGTCGGGCCGACGCCCACGCCTTCAAACTTGTCCAGGTTCCAGCATTCATTGTTCTGCGCCAGTTTCTCCAGCACCCGCGATTCGCCTCCGCCCACCTCCGCGATTTTCCATCCCTGCGCCTCCCGCAGCATCTCCCGCGCAAACCCGTCCTGTATCCCCTTCAGCGTGGCCTGCTTGCGGTTCGCCAGCTTCGCATCCAGCCAGCGCCAGTACTCCTCCTTGGTGATGAACGCAAACATTCCGCCACCTTTACCAGCCCCCCGCCGCCCGCCGCGAGCAGTTTTTATTTTTCCCGCCTCCGGCCCTGGCCGCCTCGCTCCACCAATCTAAAAAATAAACTGGCCGTCCCCGGCTCCGTCATTTTCTCAAATCTAAATCCGTCGCCTCAGTCATTCGCTCGCTCCAATTCAACCACCCGCAATTCCTTCACCGCATGGTCGGGCCAGTAGGTCACCAGCCAGTCGTTGTGGTAAGCCACATAAAATACCTGCCCTTGCTGGCTGGTTTCATGAAAATCCGCGCCGCGTTCCAAAAGACCCGCAAGCCGGTCAACGAAGTCCAGCAACCGTTGGCGCTCTCTTGCCGGCCTTCAGCAAGGCCAACATCGCCGATTCATTGAAAACCGGCGCATAGTTCTTCATAGCTCCGCGGCCTGTAGCTTGCGGTGCCGCTTCCGCACCTCCGCCATCGTAAACCTTTTTCCTGCTCCAAATTCCGCCTGCAATGCGTCGAGGCGTCGGCGGCGCTGCGGGTCGTCGCGCCGCGCCAGATGCCGCAGATACGCGCCCAGAAATTGGCGGGCCGACGGCGTCGCTTCATCCACCAGTTGCTTCAATTGCGCGGTGCTCATGGCGATTTCCCTGAAGCCTAATTTAGCCGAACCTGCCCGCCCTTGGCAAGCCGCTAACCTTCCTCGGCCGCATTTCAACCTCGCCTCGCCCCCCTCCCTCCCTTTGGCATAACTCATGCCCAGGATCCACATCCTGCCCGACCGCGTCGCCAATCAAATCGCCGCTGGCGAGGTCGTCGAGCGCCCCGCCGCCGTCGTCAAGGAACTTGTCGAAAACAGCCTCGACGCCGGCGCCACCCGCATCGAAATCGAATTCCGCCACGGCGGCAAATCCTACCTCCGCATCGAGGACAACGGCCACGGCCTCTCCCCGCACGACGCCCTCCTCGCCCTCGAGCGCCATGCCACTTCCAAAATCCGCGAAGCCGCCGACCTCCTCAGCGTCCGCACCTTCGGCTTCCGCGGCGAAGCCCTCCCCAGCATCGCCAGCGTCTCCCGCTTCCAACTCGTCACCCGCGCCGCCGGCGCCGCCGAGGGCTCCGAAATCCTGGTCAACGGCGGCAAGCTCCTCCACCAGCGCGCCACCGGCTGCCCCGTCGGCACCCGCATCGAGGTCGCCCACCTTTTCAATTCCGTCCCTGCCCGTCGCAAATTCCTCAAAACCGACGAAACCGAATCCGCCCACATCACCCGCCTCGCCCGCCTCTACGCCGTCGCCAATCCCGACGTCGCTTTCACCCTCCTCGAGGATGGCCGCGTCGTCTTCCGCTCCCCGTCCTGCACTTCGCTCCGCGAACGCGTCGCCGAAATCTGGGGCCGCCGCTCCGCCGAGGAAATGCTCGAATTCCCCGCCGTCACTTCCTTCTCATCCTCCGACTCTTCCGCAAATAATTTCTCCCCTTCCGTCGCTTTCGTGGAAGAACCGTCCCCCGCCGAGCCTTTGCCACCGAACACCCTCCGCCTCTCCGGCCTCCTGGGTCGCCCGGGCCAGGGCCGCCCCACGCGCGACGGCCTCATCACCCTCGTCAACCGCCGCCCGGTGGACTCCCGCACGCTTTCCTACGCCGTCCTCGAGGCCTACCATACCTACGTCCCGAAAGGGCGCTACCCTCCTGCCATCCTCTTCCTCGAAATTGATCCCGCCGCCGTGGACGTCAACGTCCACCCCGCCAAACGCGAAGTCCGCTTTCGCGACGAAGGCCGCGTCCGCCAATTCGTCCTCACCGCCGTTCTCCATCGGCTCCGCACCCTCACCGGCGATCAACATCCCCAATTTCCCTCCGCCCCCTCAACTGTAGGGGCGTCTCTGCTGGACAACAGAGCGACGGCCCATTCGCCCTCTCTGCTCGCGCCTTCGGACGCGAGCACCCTCCGAAGCTCCGCGCAGCCGAGCGAAGGAGGGCCCCCCGCCCCCCAGCAATCCGCAATCCGCAATCAGCAATCCTCTTCCTCCCCACTAAGCACTACAACACTAAGCACTAAAACACTTCCCCCGTCCCCACTCGATACAGTCCCCATCCCCACCCCTGCCCAGCAATCAGCAATCAGCAATCAGCAATCTTCGCTCCGTTTCACTTGGCGCCTCATTGGCCGCTACCGCGGCCACACCTACCTCTTCGAAACCCCCGCCGGCCTCGTCCTCTTCAACGCCCGCGCCGCCCACGAACGCGTCTGGTTCGAAGACCTCCAGGCCCGCTTCGCTGCCGCCCAAACCGTCAGCCAGCGCCTCCTCTTTCCCATCCCGCTTGAATTCGAACCCCTCCTCGCCGCCGCCCTCGCCGAACACCAACCCTGGCTCAACCGTCACGGCTTCGCCCTCGAGGAATTTGGCCGCAACTTCTACCGCCTCGAATCCGTCCCCGACTGGCTTGACCCCGCCCGCGCCGAATCCTTCCTCCGCGACCTCGCCGAACTCGCCCGCGAACGCGGCCATGCCCACCCCCTCCGCCATGAGGACATCGCCCGCCTCGCCGCCACCCGCGCCCTCCGCCTCGGCGACCAGCCCACCGACCACGAAATCCGCGCCCTCGC
>CAZDAQ010000163.1:0-6798 GCA_964503425.1 uncultured Opitutales bacterium | reverse complement strand
CGGCGAAGGTGGAGTTCCGCCGCGGGGCATCGGGTGGGGGCAACCAGTTGCGGCAGCCCTACCTGCGGCAGCGGCTGCCGAAGGTGCGGCCGGAGGACTATCCGCAGGTGGACCATGTGCACTTTTACGGGTTTTATCTGGGCAACTACCCGGCGCTGGAGCCTGGGCGCATCCAGCAGTTGTGCGCGCTGCTCAATCATGTGTGAGGGGTGCGAAAAAAAACCGTTGACCCGCGGGGCAAGTGCGCTGGTAATTGCCGGTTTGCTTCCCGGCGCGTGACGGAAGCGGGTGCCCGGCGCCCGATGGCCGCCCGGCTCGACCACCTCAACCCCCTGGCGCAACCCCATTCTTCGTGAGCTTTTACAAAGACAAAAAAGTTTTGGTGACGGGCGGCACGGGACTGATTGGACAGCCCTTGGTGCAGATGCTGCTGGATCAGGGGGCGAAGGTGCGGGTGGCGTCGCTGGATGACCCGTCACGGGTTAATCCCGGAGCGGAATTTGTGCGGGGAAATTTGATGGACGGGCAGTTTTGCACAAAAATCTGCCAGGGGATGGAGTGCGTGTTTCACGTGGCGGGGATCAAGGGCTCGGTCGGGCTGGGTGGGGCGAAGGCGGCGAGTTTCATGGCCCCGCACCTGCTGATGAATACGCTGATGATGGAGGCCGCGCACAAGGCCGGCGCGGAACGCTACCTGTTTACGAGCACCGTGGGCGTTTACCATCCGGCGGACGTGTTTTACGAGGATCGCGCGTGGGACGGGCCACCGCACCCGAGCGACAAATACGCGGGCTGGGCCAAGCGCATGGGCGAGTTGCTCTGTGAGGCTTACAAGCTGGAATACGGGTGGGACAAGATCGCCATCGTGCGGCCGACGAATATTTACGGGCCCTTCGACAATTTTGACCCGAAGACGGCGATGGTGATTCCGTCGTTGATTGCGCGCGTGGCCGCCGGGGAAAACCCGCTGGTGGTGTGGGGCGACGGCTCGCCGCAGCGGGACTTCATGTATTCGCGGGACTGCGCGGAGGGGATGCTGCTGGCGCTGGAGAAGGGGGCGAATGGCACGCCGATCAACCTCGGGGGCGGACACCGCACGTCCATCCGGCAGATTGCGGAGATGATTGCGGGGAGTTTCCCGAATCCGCCGCGCATTGAGTGGGACACGACGAAGCCGGCAGGCCAGGCGCTGCGGGTGATGGACATCACGCGGGCGAAGGAGATGCTCGGATTCTCGCCGAGCACCAGCGTGGCGCAGGGCATCCGGGAAACCGTGGAGTGGTTTTTGGCCAACCGGCGCGAAAGCGAAAAGCGCTACAATGTTTTTTACACCAAGGGGTTTCTAACCTAAAGACTTGCCATGTATTTCAAAGACCAACTGGTGCTGGTGACGGGTGCGGCCGGGCTGACAGGCAGCGCGCTGACGGCACGGCTCGTCCGCGAAGGGGCGCGCGTGCGGGCGACACTGCGCACCCGCAAGCCGGAGAAGCTGGTGCCCGGGGTGGAGTATGTGACGTGCGATTTGACGCAACCGGAGGTGTGCAAGGCGGTGGTGAAGGATGTGCGGCAGGTGTTCCATTGCGCGGCGAACACGACGGGCGCGGCGGTGATGTCGAGCACGCCCATGGTGCATGTCACCTCCAACGTGGTGATGAACTCGTGGCTGATGGAGGCGTGCTACGAGGCGCGGGTGGAAAAATTCATCTGGCTGAGCAGCACGACGGGCTACCCCGACAGCGACCAGCCGGTGAAAGAGGAGGACATGTTCGTGGGCGAGCCGTATGAGAAGTATTTTTTCGTGGGGCACATGAAGCGGTTCACCGAGGTGTTGTGCCGGATGTATGGGGAGAAGTTGCCGCGGAAAATGACCTCCATTGTCCTGCGCCCGAGCAACATTTACGGGCCGGGAGACAAGTTTGAGTTTGAGCGCTCGCACGTTACCCCGGCGCTGATCCGCAAGGTGATTGAGCGGCACAACCCGCTGGAGGTGTGGGGGACGGGCAATGACGTGCGGGATTTGATTTACGTGGACGACTGTGTGGAGGCGATCATGCTGGCGGCGGAGAAGCTGAACGCCTATACCGCGCTGAACGTGGCTTCGGGCACGAGCTGCAGCGTGAAGCAGATTTTGAACACGATTCTGGACCTGGAAAACTGCCGGGACGTGAAGGTGGTCTTCGACCCGTCCAAGCCGACGATGATTCCGGTGCGCTTGGTGGATGTGAGCAAGGCGGAGCAAGTGCTGGGCTTTCGCGCGAAGACGGATTTGCGCACCGGCCTGCAAAAGACGATTGCCTGGTATAAAAGCACCTTGGGGCGGAGTTAAGCCGGTGAAGCCGCCGACCCAACTTTTGCCGTGGGAGATCCGGGAAAGCCGGGAGGTGTATGCCGCGCCACCGTGGATGACGGTTTCGATCCAAAAAGTATGGTTGCCGGACGGACGGGAAGTATCGGACTACCATCAGTTGCTGCTGTTGGATTATGTAATAGTGTTTGCGCAGACGCCGGAGGGGCGGGTGGTGGTGCTGCGGCAGTATCGCCACGGGGTGCGCGGGGTGAGCCTGCTGTTGCCAGCCGGGCAGATGGAAAAGGGCGAGGAGCCGGTGGCGGCCGCGCAGCGGGAACTGCGGGAGGAAACGGGTTATAGCGGGAGCGACTGGCAATCGCTGGGGAGTTTTGTCGGGGACGCGAATTATGGAGCCGGGCGCGCACACATCTTCAAGTGCGGGAACGCGCGCCGGGTGGCCGAGCCGGATTCGGATGATTTGGAGGCGACGGAGCTCATGGTGCTTACGGTGGAGGAGTTGCAGGAGGCCTTTAGGCGGGGCGAAGTGGTGGTGGCCGGGCAGGCGCTGGCCGTGACACTGGCACTGAGCCCGTGGGTTTTCCCAAAACTCGTGTAATTGGACGTTAGCTGAACGATAGGCAAGCTGGTGGCTTACCACTGGGCGGCCCCTTTTCCGGTTGCATCGCCGCGGACTCGCGGCTAAGCTGGGTTTTCCTTATTCACGCTTACCCGACGATGACCTTTGAGGCGCGTGGCTGGCCAAGTTGATTGAGCCGGTGCGCCCCTCAGCGATGCAAGGACACCCATGCCCACCCTGATAGAAATCCCCACATTTGCCGAAAACCCGGAAGCGGCCCTGGCGTTTTATTTTGAGCAAGGCTACCACATTGAGCCAAATGTGTGGTCGCCCGCGGAACTGGACGCGCTGCGCCGGGCGTCGGAGCAGCAGCCCTCGTGGCTGGACGGGACGTTTTCGCCCTTGATGCACCCGCACAAGACGGACGCGACATTTTTGGCCGCCTTGAAGAATCCGAAGATTGTGCGCATCATGGAGCGGTTGCTGAATGGCAAAGTGAGCGGGATCCAAACGGAATTCTTTTATTGCCGGCCGGGGACGACGGGATTTGCGCGGCATCAGGACAACCATTATGTGGATGCCAAGCAGGATGCGTTTGGCTCCGCGTGGTCGCCGCTGATTGACATTTCCCCGGCGACGGGCGGGCTGATTTTATGGCCGGGGACGCACCGGGAACCGATTTTGCCGGTGGAGGAGATTCCGGCGGTGATTGAAGTGGGGCAGGACAAGAACGCCCACAAACAGCAAGTGGTTATGCCGCCGCAATACAAGCCAATGGACTTGGTATGCGCAGCGGGGTCGGCGGTGTTCATCCACGGGCACATCGTGCATTCCTCGCATAACAACAAATCCAACCAATTCCGGCGGGTTCTGCTGTCCACATATGTGCGGGCGGGAGAGAAATTCCGCGCCGGCAACACCGCCAAAAGGACGGAAGTGGATGTTTATGGTTAGAGGCCGGATTGGCCACAGGCAAAATAGCTTCAAGCTCGCTAGAGGCGGAAGCCCTCTGGCCTATTAGAAGAAGAGAATTCGCGTCGCCGCTATGTATATCAACATCAAGCGCATTCACGATGCCAAGGTGCCGTTCGATGTCTATATCGAGGCGGGGAACGATTGGACGCACTTCAAGCATCTGCACCGCAAAAGCCATGCAGAGTTCAAACTGCTGTTCAAGTCGGAGACGCGGGAAATATTTCTCTACAAATCTCGTTTGCTCTACCCGCTGCCGATTTTCAACTCGTTTGTGGTATTCCGGGAGATGACGGTGGCGACGTCTAGCTACCGGCAGGTTTATTACGATGTCAAAACGGGTCGAACGCACTACATGCGGGGAGTGAACGAGCAGCTGGCCGACGGGGTGGTGCGTGGCACCGGCGAGTTTTGGTTTGACGTGCCGGATTACTGGCGGTTTTTTCCGGGGCTTTATTTCTGGCTGTTTAAGCGGCGGATGCGCAGCGTGGCGAAGGAGGATAACGTGATGATGCGCGTGCGCATCCAGGAGGGGATTTTCAACCGCGCGGCCTGCGCGCCGCCGGTGCCGGAGATGTTCGACTTGCTGGATAACTTGATGAAGGATGGTTATCCCACGCCGGCTTTTTGCTTTTCAGACCGCTTTTTTGAGGACATCGAAAAGGGTCTGAAACCTGTCGCCAACTGACCAAGTATATGTTTTCGCGAATACTTTTTGCCTTAAGGCACAAGACGTGTCGCCGCGTGGTGGTGGATCCTGCGGATGCGAACATGATCCAGGTGCATTGTGCGCATGGGGTGGTGCGCATGAAGCGGCGATGCCCGCATCAAGGGGCGCCGTTGGAAGACGCGTATTTTCAAGGCGACACACTGATTTGCCAGTGGCATGGGTGCCGGTTCAAGTTGGGCGGGAAAGAGCGTCAATCCTAGGCCTGAAGGCAGGGTGTTTCGGTATCGCCAACCATGTCCGACCCTGTCTTTCTTGCTCCCAGCCAATCCCCTGTGCGCATGCTGAACGCTTTTCTTGATGACCCCCAGTTTTCCGCGAGCGCACCATGCGCCACATTTCGCCAAATCCCCTTGGGGTTTATCGATGTCGGTGCACGCGGCGGGGTGCATCCAATCATGGAGCCACTCGCCGGGGTTACGGCAGTGCTGGGGTTTGAGCCGGACCCGGTGGAGTATAGGCGTTTGCAGGCGGCATCGCAGACATCGGCGCCATGGGCTAGGCTGGCCATGGAACCGTGGGCTTTGGCTGACACGGAAGGTCGGTCTCCGCTGCATGTGCTGTCCATGCCGACCAACTGCTCGCTACGTCCGCCAAACATGAATTATGTGCGGCGCTATGAAATGGAGCGATTTGTGGAAGTGGGGATGGAGTCCGTGGCGACGACCACCATGGACAAGGTGTTATTTGGCTCCCGTGCACAGGAGGATTTTTGGGGAGAGTTTGTCAAGTTGGACACACAAGGAACCGAATATGAAGTTTTGTTGGGCGCCGAGCGTATGCTGGCTGAGCGTACGGTAGCGGTATTAACGGAAGTATCGTTTTTTGAAATTTACGAGGGGCAGCGGTTGTTTTCAGAAATGGAGCTGTTTTTGCGCGAACACGGATTTTGCTTTTACGGCTTTACCACGGCTTACACAAGGACGCGCAAGTTGCTGGACAAACGACGAGGTATGGTCCGCGAGAGGGCTTTTTACGCGGATGCGGTTTTTTTCAAGGATCCGTTACCCGGAGGAGCTGCGCCAGTAAAATTGAGCCTGCGCGGGACCCACGTTTTGTTCACCTGCGCGGTTTTGCTGGGCTATTATGATTTTGCTCTGGAAGTTGCGCTGGGGACCTGGGCACAGGGCGAGGAGGCTAAGCGGTTAACCGACTTTGTCCAGGAGCAAGCGAATAAATTGGGAGCGCCGACATTTATGGAGGTACAAGCACTGGCCGAGCGACTGCGGGCTGACCCGATTCGGGCAGTCGTCGAGGTGGGCCGCTTTGTGGATCAGCGCAGGCATTTCGCCGACTACAACGACGTCAAATGACCAGCTAAATTTTTTCAGCAACGCTACGCCACTCCAAGATTGCCCATGAAAATAACATTATACATGCCAGTGCTCAATGAGATTGAAGGACTAAAACTTATCATGCCAAGGATCAATCGCAGTTGGGTGCACGAGATCATCGTGGTGGACGGGGGCTCAACGGACGGCTCCATTGAGTATTTGGAAAAGGAAGGGGTGCGGGTTTTGCGCCAAAAAGGACGGGGCTTCGATCATGCCTATTGGACTTGTTTTGATGTGGTGACCACGGACGCGATCATTGCGTTCAGTCCTGACAATAATTCCGTGCCGGAATTGATTCCGCAAATAGCGAAAAAATTATGTGAAGGCTACGATTTGGTCATCGCCTCGCGCTACAAGGATGGGGCCAAGAGCGAGGACGATGACATTGTAACGGCCTTCGGCAACTGGATGTTCACCACGATGCTGAATGTGCTTTACGGCGGTCATTATACCGACGTGAATGTGATGTATCGTGGATTTCGGCGGGAACTTATCTCCATTATGAATTTGGAACGACGGCAGCCGGAGGACGACTTTCCGGTTTTGCAGCAACAACTAATGATCCGGGCGCTGAAACACGGGCTCAGGATCGCGGAAATTCCCGGTGATGAACCCAATCGAATCGGTGGAGAGCGGAAGCTACGGGTGTTTTATTATGGCTGGTCCATTCTCTATATCATTCTGAAAGAGCTATTTGTGCACCGGGTGAAAAAGCCACGATAGAAGTAGACCGTCATTCACGCGGAGATTTTTTCGAGGTCAACGGTCAGGGCTCCGCCGAGCCAAGGATGCAGCGGCCTAGCTAAGCACTCGAAAGCCCGCACCAAGGGGCGCCATGAGCCAGGAATAAATGGGCGGAAAGAAACGCCGCCGCTTAAATAATACGTCGAGAACGTGTGGT
>CAZDAQ010000162.1:0-6871 GCA_964503425.1 uncultured Opitutales bacterium | reverse complement strand
GGTCGGCTACCTGCCCGTCATCTCCCCCGGCATCTCTCAATACGTCCGCGCCAGCGACTGCCCGCGGCTCACCTCCGCGATCCAGGCCCCGCCTCCAGCGGCGCCCGCACCAATCACGTCCTCACGCTGCCGCTCCGCCAGCGTCGCGTTTTGCCACATGTCGGTTGACTTGCCGGCGGCATCATCCAATCCTTCGCCAGCCTGCGGCCGCCATCAACCTGCGCCGCCGCTTGTCTTTATGATCCACCTTTTCATCGCCGTCATCAGCGCATGTTGCATGTTGGGTGGCGCCCTGCTCGGCATGTGGCTGCAACCCCGCCTGCCCAAGGATCACCTGAGCAAGGATTCGCATGAAACCATCAATTTCGGCATCGGCGTCATTGCCACCGTCACGGCCTTGGTCATCGGGCTGATGGTCAGTTCGGCAAAATCCACCTATGACACCTTGAATGCCGGCGTCGTCGCGGCGAGTGCCAATATCATCCTCCTCGACCAGGCGCTGTCCAACTACGGCCCGGAGGCTAAACCCGTCCGCGAACAATTGCGCGCCTTGGTGAACGCTTCCCTCGAGCGGCTCTGGCCCGAACCCAGTACCAGCACCACCGAGATCCTGAACTCCCTCAAGCGCACCAACGACCTCGCTAACCTCCAGCAACAACTCAACCAATTGACGCCCCAGTCCGACCAGCAGCGCAAGGCGCTCGCCGAGGCCGCGCAAATCGCCGGCGAAATGATGCATAGCCGCTGGGTCCTGATCGAGGAGGCACAGATTCAGTTTCCCACGACCCTGTTGGTCATGCTCCTGTTTTGGCTGACCTTTATATTCTGCGTTTTTGGCCTTTTCGCCCAGCGTAATGCCACTGTTGGCGTGGTCATGCTCGCCTGCATCCTTTCCATGGCGTGCGCCATCTTTCTCATTACGGACTTAAACCAGCCACTTGTTGGATACATTAAGCTTTCCAGTGTACCCATGCGCGACGCCCTCGCCCAACTCGGCCAGTAAGGTCGTCACCCGCTCCTCCTTCACCCTCATTGACGTGCCTGCTCTCCCGGTCTGCACAAGCCATCCCGGCTAACTCAACCAGCGGCTCGCGTATTCCTGGAACTCCTCCTCAAAGCCATCCTCTTCCATCGCCATCAACGTCAGCACGCCGCCCGCCTTCGGCCAATCCTCGTTCTTCAACTTCTGCAACGCCTGCGCCGCAAAAATCTCCATCTCCGGCCTGGTCAGGCTCCGCGGCGCCACAATGTCCACGACGAAGGTACTCGTGGAGTCCACCAACCGGTTATGCACCTCAATCGGAGAGCGTGCCTTTTGCCCGGGGTGGGCCCAAGGATTGGAGGGATGAAGTAACGGGCGGTTCTCCCTTATTCCTTTGGCGGGTTCCTCATTCATACTTCGGCGCACAAACTACGCTCTGGGCCTTTCCCGCGCTATGGGGTGTAACCCTACGTCGTCACACGGGCCACCCCGCTGCTCTTCTTGAGCGCCCGCCTGGTCACGCTCCCTTTCGTTTTTCGCCTTCCCTCTTTTACTTCCCGTCCTTCGCCCCCTCCGGCATCTCCAAATATGTCCGCTCCAGCGACTGCCCCCGCCCCACCTCCGCAATCCGCGCCCCCGCCTCCAGCAGCGCCCGCAGCGCCGTTCCAATCACTTCCTCGCCCTGCCGCCCCTCCCGCGGCGTGTAGCGTATCCGCAGCACCCGCGCTTTTTCGTCCCACGTCACCGTGTCGCCTGCCAGTGCCTGCTCCACCGCCGCCAGCGGCAGCGGCCCCTCCGCTAGTGTGATTAAAATCTCATCGTTGCGCCCCGTCACGTCGGCAATCGGCCCGCTCACCACCACCCGCCCGCCGTCCATCAACGCCACATGGTCGCACACCGTTTCGATTTCGTGCAAATTGTGCGAGCTCACCACAATCGTCCGCGTCCCGCGTTGCGATGCGATGAACCCCCGGATGTCGTGCGCCTGCCGCGGGTCCAACCCGTTTGTCGGCTCATCCAGTAGCACCAGTTCCGGGTTTCCCAGAAACGCCTGCCCAATCCCCAGCCGCCGCAGCATCCCGTGCGACAACGTCTTCGTCCGCGTTCCCGCCCGGCTCGTCAAATCCACCAAATTTAAAATCCGCTCCACCTCCCCGTGTATCTCCTTCCGCCCAATCCCCTGCAATCGCCCCAAAAACCGCAGTTGGTCCACCAGGGTGAAATCCCGCCCCAGCGCCGCGTCCTGCGGCAGCGCCGTCACCCGTCCCCGGTGCTTGCGCGGGTCAAACCGCCCTTCCCCCAGCAAATTCACCGTCCCCTTGTCGGCCCGCAAATACCCGCATGCAATCGCAAAGGTCGTCGTCTTCCCCGCCCCGTTCCGCCCCACCAGCCCGAAAATCGAGCCCCGCGGCACCTGCAAATCCATCCCGTTCAACGCCGCGATCCGCCCGTAGCGCTTCCCCACCCCGCTCAGGCTCAACGCCGCCTCCGCTGGATTAACCGCGCTCACAGGTCCCTCCTCACGTAGAATATCAGCCCGGCCGCCACATACAGCACTCCCAGCCCCGCCAATATCGCCATCGCCGGTCCCACCGTCGCATAGGCCGGTTCCCACAACCGCATCTGGTAAAAATACGGATTCAAATGATCCACGGCGTTCAAAAAACCCGCCAGCGACGTGTCGCTGAGATAATCCGCCAACCCATGCTCCACCCACATCGCAAACATCCCGATCAGTGAAAACGCCCGCGACGACATCGTCGAGCTGCTCAGCATTGAGCACATCGTCGCCAGCCCCACAAACGGCAGGCAATACGCCACCACCCGCGGCCAAAACCCCGCCATTGCCCACAGCGTCGGCCAAAACTCAAAGTCCACCAGCTTCCAAGCCGCCGTCACCATGCACACCCCCGCGGAGAGTATCAACACCAGCGCAATCAGCAAACTCTGCCCCAGCGCCTTCCCCACCACATATTCCACCCGCCCCGTCCGCAGCATCACAAACCGCACCCCCCGCGTCTGCTGCTCCTGCGCAATTGGCTCCGACGCCGTGATCATGATCAAAAACGGCACCGATATCAGCGACACCAGCATGAAATAGAGCGAGATCAGCGGCTTCGCCGTCAAAAAATCTATCGTCGCCGGCTCCGTCACCAAGCTGCCCAACATTTCCCTGAACGGCGAGTTTCGCGCGAAAAACGCCCCCTGCGTCAGCCCCGGCGCGGCCCGCTGCACCGTCGGTTCCGTATTCACCCGCGCCGCCGTCTGCGGCGATGGCCCTGGCACGTCCCGCTGGTAGCGCGGCGGCGCCTTCGTGAAATTCTGCGTGAGGTTCAAAATCCGCACGAAATTATACGAAAAAAACGCCGCCACCGTCAGGTATAATACCACGATCACCAGCGCCCGCCGGCTGCGCATCATCTCCCGCAGGTCATACGCCCCGGTCAGGTAAATGTCTCGAAACGGCGTGGGGCTGAACATATCTCGCACCTCTGGGTATCTCCGTCCCTCCACCCGAGTCAACGCCTTTGCGCGCCCTTCCTCGAAATATAGTCAGACGGAAATTACGCGCCCACCATACCACACCCATCATGACGGCAAAATTACGGCGCCAATTTTCATCCAGCGTTTTTCTGCCGCTCCGCCGCCTTCGCTGCGACATACTCCAGCACCTTCGCCCCCCAGTCCGACGCCGTCTCCACGCTCGTTGCCGCCACCGCAAATCCGTTCCAATATTGCAACCGCAGCAGGTCCCCGCTCGCCAGCTTTTCCGGCACCACCCCGCAAAAGAAAAACCCCAGCGCCTCCGCCTCCGCGCTCGCCTGCGGCGTGAACGCCTCCGCCAGCGGCAGGTTCAGCGAGATAAACGCCATCCCCCGCCGGCACAACTCCTCCACGTGCGCCCGCAAGTGCGCCTGCCACTCCGCCCCGTAGGCTTGCGCCTCAATCGTCCCGATGCCCCAGTCCGTCTCCTCTTTCACCGCAAACTCCGGCAATCCACCCGGTGCCGCTCCCGCCGTCGTCACAATGTCCCGCTCCAGTTTCACCCGCGTAAAAATCTCCCGCAAAATCCCTTCGTGCCGCGCCGGCGCGTAAATCCTCCGCTTCGCCCCCGCCGTCACCGGCAAGTAATAAATCATCGCCCCCACCCGCGCCGCCTCCCGCACCCGCTCCGGCACGTCAATGCCCTTAAACACCAGGCTCTTCGGCAGATACCCGAATAGCAGCCCCGTCTCCACTGCGCCCATCCGCACGTTTGTTTTCTGCGAAATCGCGTGCGCCGTAACCGCCTCGCTGAAAATCCCCGCCAAACCCGCCGTCTTCCCGTGCTCCGCGAGGAACGTCTTCATCCGCTCCAGCAGCCGGTGCCCCCGCGCGTGCGGCGCGACAATCGCGTTGTCGCTTTCCGGCACCCGGTCCCCCGGCGCGCTGAACACCAGCGAAATGTGACCCAAAATCTCCCCGCTCTCCCGCACCGCCACCGCGCACTGCCACACCCCCGTCCGCAAACGCTCCGCCAGCCGCTCCGGCTCGTATAAATCATCGTTCGGATACGAATAACCGAACACCCGCCACACGCATCGCGTCAGCTCCGGCGCATCCTCCGGTGTCATCAGCCGTATCGTCAGTTTCTCCTCCGCTGGCACTGGCTCTGGTTTGTCCTCCTCGCCCGTTGGCTCCGGCAGCGCCGCAAACGCCCGCTTTTTCCGCAACTCCACCCGTTTGCCTCGCCGCCCGCGGTATAAAAACCGCACATCGTCCGCAAACGCCCGCGCCAGCGTCATCCCGAGCTTCCCCGTCCCCGTCATTTTCTTCGGGTCGAACGGCACGCCCTGATCCTCAATCGCCACCACCAGCGTCTCCGTCTCCAAAATCACCGACACCTCATACCGCGCCGTCTCGTCGCCCTCGTAGGCGTGCGCCACCACGTTCGCGCACAACTCCTCCGTCCCCAGTTCTAGCCCGTTCGCCTCCAGTTCGGAAAACCCCTGCGCCACCGCCACTTCCCGCACGAACAGTGCTATCCCCGGTATCAACGACCTTCGCGCCGGCACCCGCAAGTGCGCCAGTTCAATTTCCGGGAATGCCCCCGCTTGTGTTGTCGGCTCCATCGGCCCACTCCTATGTCCCATTCGTGCCGCCGACGCCAACGCTATTCTCCCCGCCACCCCTTATGGCTTCGCCGCCGGCGTCGCCGTCCCTGGACTCGCCCCAGTCTCCTCGGCCTGTTTCTTCTCCGCCTGCTGGATCAATCCCTCCGTCAGCGGGTTCGGCATCAGTGTCTCCGCCTCCTTCAAAACCAGCAACGCATGCGCGTATTGCCCCAGTTCGAAATAATTCAACCCGAGCTGGTGCAGCACCGCCGCGTCCACCCCGTGATGCTGCGCATAGTCCTTGTATTGCGCCACCGCCTCCCAGTTGCGTCCGTCCACCGTCAGTTGCGCCGCCAGGTAACTTTGCACTTCATAGCGCAAATCCGCATGCTCCTGCACGCACGGCTGCGCCTCCAGATACGTGAATAGCGTATAGCTGTCCTTCCACACCCCCACCTGCGCCCAGCACAACGCCAGCGAACATGCCACCCACGCCCCCAGCCCCAACATAACCACCGTGAACTTTCGCTCCACCCACGCCGCTCCCGCCACGCAGGCATACACCCCCATCAGCATCACCAGATTCGCCAGATGCGCATACCGGTCGGGTGGAATTAGCAACGGCTCCGTCAGGTTCATCACCGGAATGCACACCACTAAGTAAACGCAAAACCACAGTAACGCCCGCAAGTTTGTCCGCCACCGTAATAATAAAAACAAAAAACCGATCCAAAAAATCCCGGCAAATGCTGCCAGCGCCCACCCCACTGCGTCGCACTCCGCGAAATGCACGGGGCTCAATCCGAAGGGCGCCAGAAATTTGTAAACAAAATACGGCGGCACCACCACGATGTGCTCCAACCGTCCAATCCAGGCCGACGCATCCACCCCCACCGGCTTGAAAACCATTCCCTTATACGCCGTCCGGTCATACACTGTCACCGCCACCACCACCGCCGCCGGTGCCAGCATCAACGCCGTCGCCACCCAGCTTTTGCGCGATTCCCGCACCACCGCCCCCAGGTTCACTGGCCCGGTGGGCATCCGCAACGCCACCGCCACCAGCGGCAGCGCCAGCGGCCACGTCAACGGCAACGGATACGACGACATCGCCAGCAGAAACAGCCCCACCGCTCCGGCCAGCCACCACCGTGCCGCGCCTCTCGCCCCCGCCTGCTCATACCGCAAATACGCCAGCAGGCTCCCCAGGAAAAACAATGTCGCCAGCATATAGGGCAAATCGGTCGCCCACGCCACCGGCTCCGCCCGTAACGGGTTTACCGCCCATGCCAGCGCCACCACCCCCGCCAGCGCCACCGCCCGCGCGCCCGCGCGCTCCGGGCGCAACCGCAACAACACGGCGAAAAACAACCCCGCGTTCGCCAAATGCACCACCAGGTTGGCCACATGGAACGCCCCGGCATTCATTCCCCACATCACATCCACCGCCTTGTAAACCAGCCACGCCACCGGCTGGAACCGCACCACATGCTGCACGTCAAAAATATATCCCCAGTCCGCCGCCGTCGTCCATTCCTTCCGGAATGCCGTGTTGAGCACAAAATTATAGTAATCGTCCCAATACACAAACCGGAACCCCGCCACCTGCCCAAACACCAGCGCCGTCAACACCACGACCACCGCCCCCGCCGCCCGCCGGAACGCCGGGCTCGCCGTCATGCTCCCGCCCGCGGTCTTTGTGTTTTCCCCCATGGCCCCTCTCTATGCCCCAACCCCCGCCCTTGCGCCAAGGCTATTTGCCATTGTCCTTACTCGCTCTCTCCGTTCCAGAAAA
>CAZDAQ010000161.1:0-6887 GCA_964503425.1 uncultured Opitutales bacterium | reverse complement strand
ACCGCCGTGGTTTTGAAGTCCACCGGCACATGCCCAGGGCGCACGAGGTCAATGACTCCGGTGACTGGCAGGTCGAGTCCGGGCAGGTGGTCGCTCAAGACCACTTCCACGCCGAGGGGCTTGCCTTCGAGTCGGGCATGATCGGACGCCAGGTAGGCGCGGATGAGGCGCTCACCGGATGACATCGAATCCGCCTTCTCCGAGGGCTCGCTCCATTCGACCGGGCCGTCCTCGACTTCCAGCGCTTTAAAGGCCGCTTGGTAGGCAGCCAGGACGGCGACTTCTCCGGTGTCGCCATTGCGCCACCGGGCGAGATGGAAGGCGCGCAGGCCTTCATGGACCGCCTTACCCAGATGCAACGAGGACGAGACCGACCTGGGCAGTTGCCGCACCTTCTCGAAGAAGAAGCGCAGCGAACAGCCGAAGTAGTTCTTCATTGAGGTCGGGCTGACATGGTCCAGCACGAAGGGCTTTGACGACGGTGACGTAGGCACGTCAGGTGGTCGCGGACTGGCGGGCAGCGGTAGCTCGGCGATCATCGGCCCCTCCCGTTCCCATTCCCGGCGTATTGGCGCTGCGCTGGCCGACGCCCGCCCGCGGGCTTGCGCTCGCCGTAGGTGTCGAGCAGTTCGTCAATCAGCCCGGAGGCTTCCAGCCGGTTCAGTTGCGCCAGTTCCTTGCCGAAGCGCGTTTGCGCGAGGGCCGCGAACTGGGATATTTCGACGTGGTTGCGCTGGGCCAGCTCTTCGATGAGCAACCGCTGTTTCGGCGAACAGCACCAGGGCAGCGGGGGACTTCCCATGTTCGCCCCATTGCCGGTCGAGGTGCCCCGTTCATTGCTGGCGGGCGCGTGGCTGGGAGTGGCGCTCACGCTGGTCTTGATGTGGTTGTCACCGTGGCCATTCGGCACCCAGCCGGGCTGCACCATCTGGGTATCCACGGCGGACTGGAGAATGCGGTAAACCCGCTCCGCCTCCGCCGCCACCTGGGACAGATCCGCCACTTCGGTCTTCAGGGACAGGCAGAATTTGTGACTGCTGTAACCCGGCAAGCCAATCGTCTTGCCATACGCTGATTCGATTATCACGGCCATAACGGCCTCCATTTCTAGTGTGTTGCCGACCCGTAAAAACAACCCACCCCGGCAGCGGTCGGCGAGCCGGGGTGTCGAAGACGGATAAAGTTTCCCGCCTCAATTGTATATCACACGGTATGCGGCGAAATTGCGGAGGGACTGGTGTTGGCCCGCCCTTAAACTATCGTTGTTCTTTATGGAGGTTGGCGTGGGGGACAATTCGTCTGCCACCATAAGCATCCCCATAAGCAGGTTTATCAGACTCTCAATCAGTAGCTGGTTTTAATTCCACAATTCATTGATTGATAATGGCGGAGAGGGAGGGATTCGAACCCCCGGAGCCCTTGCGAGCTCACCTGATTTCGAGTCAGGCACATTCGGCCACTCTGTCACCTCTCCCCAAAGTGCGCGGCACGGGCTGCGCGAGGGGGAAGGTTGTCAGGTTTGGGGGCGGAGGGGAAACAAAAAAGAAATGGAAGAGGAGACGGGTGAAAAGTAAAAGGTAAAAGGTGAAATGAGGGTGAGGTGCCGGTCTTTAGGGTTTGGCGGGGGCGGGGGGCTGATTGTAGAATTGCTGGAGGCGGAGTTCGATGTAAACGCGGTCTTCGGGGGTGATGCGGCCCATGTCGGCGTATTGTTTGACGATGGCGAGGTTTTTGGCGAGCTCGGCTTGGGGGTCGGGGCCGGGGGCGTCGGGGAGGATTTCGGGGCGGAGGTTGACGTGGACGGGGTTGGGGGAGAGGTCGCCGCCGATGGGGCGGATGTGGATGTCGGTGGAGACGAAGGCGGTTTTTTCGAAGGTGATGTCGGTTTCGCGGCGGCGGCCAAGGACGGCGCTGGTGGGGGTGCGGCTGGAGATGGGGGTGCCGTCAATTTTGACGGTGGCGCCGGAGGGGACGGTGTCGAACTGGACGACTTGCTCGTCGGGGTTGTCGGCACAGCCGGCGGCGAAGAGGGCGGCGGCGGCGAGGGCCAGGGCCGAAAGGCGCCCGAAGTTGAGGAGGGAAGAGGAGGGCGAGGGATGGAGACGTGGCACGCGGGGAGTATGGGGGAGCGGGGTGCGGGTTGGCCAGAAAAAGATTTGGATGAGGGTGGGGGAGCGGCTACGCGACCGTTGCGCGTCAACTGCGAGACTTAAAGCGTGGCCCTTTTGGACCGTCGCCATCCGCCTTCTCACCGCTTTGAGGGGTAAAGGTAGAACCTGAACCCTTTTTGCTTCCTTCGACTGAAGCATCGCGCAACGGGGGATGGAGGCACGAGCGGTATTAGAATTTGTTATATTCTTCGTGGGTGCCGATCCAGGTCCAGACGTAGGTTTGGCCGTCAAAGTCGGCAAGGGCACGGGAGTGGTCGCCGATGCGGGCGGACCACTGGCCGTTACCGTGGGGGCGAAAGCGGACGGAGGGGTGGCGGGGATTGGCCTGCCAGAGGCGGAAAGACTTGCGGGCCAAAGTCTGCACTTTGGCGGGGAGAGCGCCATAGCACTCCCAGAACTCGGGTGTGCACTTAGACTGCACCGGGGAGGGCGCGGAGTTTGCCGTGGCGCTTGGCGGATTGGGCCTGGCGTTTGAGGAAATTGAGTTTGCCGGAGGCGGCGTCAGCAGAGATTTGGCGGTCCCAGTCGTCTTCGTCGTAAGTTTCGAGCCAGAGGCGGAGTTCCGCGCGTTCTGTGGAGGAGAGGCGGGCGATGGCTTCCTGAATTTCGGCGACCGTGCTCATGCTGGGCAGGATAGTTTGCGAGGGGGTGGAATGTCAATTTTAGAGCGGGGCAAAAAGCGAGCGCGGGCTGAAGCATTGCACTACGGGAGGGGTGATACTGTTGTGTGGGACATTCGTCCAGAAGGGCGGGAATTTGGGCAAACAAGAAGCCGGCCCCGGTTGCCCGGCGGCCGGCCCTTATGTTTGGCAGGCCTTGCTCAAGGGACACTGCCGCTAGCTGCTTGGTTGCTATGCTACGCTACTATTGCCGTATTCCATACATCAGGGTTTAAACCCTGAAAGGGTGAAAGTGATTGGTTGAAGGGTGAAAGGTGGAGGGTTGAGGAGAGGGAAAGGGGCGCGGGAAGCCGCGGGTGGAGCAAGATTTGCTAAAAACTATAACACAGATTTCAAACAATTGTTCCAAAATGTGCAATTATTTTTAAAATATTTTGGGAGGGGGGTGCGGGCGGGGTAGGTGGGCGTGGGAGCGGTGGCGGAAAAAGCGTGGGGATAATGACCGGAGGGCGGGGAAAAGGTTCCGTGGGGTGGGGGTGATGTGGATGTAAGATTTTGGGGGATAATGGGTTGTAGGCGTGAGTTCGGGGAGGGGAGGGGTAGGGGGATATGGAGGGGACGGGAGGAGGTTAAGGGATAAACGATAAATGATAAACGGAGAGAGGCAGGTTGGGGAGAGAGCCGGTAAGAGGGCAGAAGGTTTGGAAGACCGTGCCCACCTTAAGTTTACGCGGGCGGTCCTCTAATGGACAGCAGAGATGCCCTGTCGGAAGAGAGCGCGGGCTGAAGCTCCGCGCTACGGAACAACGGCGTCGAGAATACCCCGGCCTACTTAAATGCGGGGAGGCCGCGCCCGACCTAGGATGCGCGGGTGAGGAGGACGACGGCGTGGGCGGCGATGGCGTCGCCGTTGCCGACGGTGTCACAGCCTTCATTGGTGGTGGCTTTGATGCCAACGTCTTCGGTGGTGACTTCGAGGGTGGCGGCGAGGCGGGCTTTCATGGCGGGGATGTGGGGGGCGAGCTTGGGGCGCTCGGCCATGAGGGCGATGTCAACGTTGCCGATTTTGTAGCCGCGTTTATCGGCCTCGGCGACGGCGCGGGCGAGGATTTGTTGGGAGTCGAGGCCGCGGAGGGTGGGGTCGGTGTTGGGGAAGAAGTGGCCGATGTCGGGGAGGGCGAGGGCGCCGAGGATGGCGTCGGCCAGGGCGTGGGTGAGGACGTCGGCGTCGGAATGGCCTTCGAGGCCGAGGTCGCCGGGGATGGTGACGCCGCCGAGGACGAGGCGCCGGCCAAAGACGAGGCGGTGGATGTCGTAACCGAGGCCGACGCGGAGAGGTAACGGCATGGGGGCAATTTCAGGCGCGGGCGGGGACTTTGTCGGCGCGGGGGGATTTTTGGGAGAGGGCGGCTTTGACGAGGTTGGCGCCGAAGTCCCAGAGGGGGCCGGTGACGGAGCCGAGCTGCCCGATGACATCGTCGAGGGCGTTGATGAAGCGGAGGATTTCCTTTTCGCCGATGATGAGGGGGGGGAGGGCTTTGACGACGTCGAGGTTGTGGCCGGCGACGTGGGTGAGGATGCGGTGTTTTTGCATCAGGGGGGTGACGATCATCTGGGCGAAGAGGCCGCGGTCCACGGCGTGGATGGCTTTCCAGGCGACGCGGTGCTTGAGGGAGGCGGGGGCGTGGAACTCGATGGCGAACATGAGGCCGAGGCCGCGGACTTCCTTGATCCAGTCGTGCCGGGCCATGAGGGCGCGGGCGGCGACGAGGAGCTGCTCGCCGCGGCGGGCGGAATTTTCGACAAGATTTTCCTGTTCGAGGACGTGGAGGGTGGCGAGGCCGCAGGCCATGGCGAGATTGTTGCGGCCAAAGGTGCTGGAGTGGACGACGCAGCGGTCCATGCGGGAGAAGACGCTTTGGTAGATTTCGCGGCGGGTGCAGACGGCGGCGGCGGGGACGAAGCCGCCGCTGAGGGTTTTGGCAAGCGTGATGATGTCGGGGTCGAGGTTCCAGTGCTGGAAGCCGAACATTTTGCCGGTGCGGCCAAGGCCGGTCTGCACTTCGTCGCAAATGAAGAGGGCGCCGTATTTGCGGCAGAGGGCCTGGGCCTGGGGAAAATAATCGGGGGCGGGGATGAAGACGCCTTTGCCCTGGACGGGCTCGGCGATGAAGGCGGCGACGTCGCCCTTGCGGAGCTTGTCCTCGAGGTCGTTGAGGTCGTTGTAGCGGACGGTTTCGGCGCCGGGGAGGAACGGGCCGAAGCCCTCCTGAAAGTGTTTGTTGCCGGTGATGGAGAGGGCGCCGTAAGTGAGGCCGTGGTAGGCCTGCTCGAGGGAGAGGATGCGGGAGCAGCCGGTGTGGCAGCGGGCGAACTTGATGGCGCCTTCGACGGCTTCGGTGCCAGAGTTGCAGAAGAAGAAGGCGTCGCGGTCGTGGCCGGTGTGTTTGGCGAGGGTTTCGGCGAGGAGGCCGCTGAGGAGGGAGCAGTCCATCTGGACCATGTTGGGGAGGTCGAGGTCGAGGACGTCCTTGATGGCTTGCTTGATGGCGGGGTGGTTGCGGCCAGTGTTGTAAACGCCGTAGCCGCTGAGGAAGTCGAGGTAGTCCTTGCCGTCCATGTCGTAGAGGTAGGCGCCCTCGGCGCGGGCGTAAACCTTGTCGAAACCGATGGTGCGGAGGACCTTGACGAGGGTGCGGTTGACGTGCTTTTCGTGCAGGTCGTAGTTGTCACCCAAGCGGGTCTGGATCAACTCTTTGAGGTCGAAGTCCATATTTAAACGGCGGAGGTTAGGGCTGGGGAAGCGGATGTGCAAGCGCGATTGAAAGCGGCGGGGTGGAGAAATTACCCTTGGCGAGCGGGGTGGCTTTGGGAGAGACTGAGAGCATGAGCCAAGCCAAAGCTGCGCCGGTGGTGGGAGTGATCATGGGGAGCAAATCGGATTGGGAAACGCTGCGCCACGCTACAGAGGCGCTGGAGGCGCTGGATATTCCGCACGAGGCGAAGGTGGTGAGCGCGCACCGGACGCCGAAGCTTTTATATGATTATGCACAAGCGGCGGCGGGGCGGGGGTTGAAGGTGATCATCGCCGGGGCGGGCGGGGCGGCGCACTTGCCGGGGATGACAGCGGCACTGACGCACCTGCCGGTGCTGGGGGTGCCGGTGGCGTCGAAGACGCTGGAGGGGCTGGACTCGCTGTTGTCCATCGCGCAGATGCCGAAGGGGATTCCGGTGGCGACACTGGCGATCGGGCCGGCGGGGGCGGCGAACGCGGGGCTGCTGGCGGCGGCGATACTGGCGCTGGAGGACGCGGATTTGCGGGCGCGGCTGGTGGCCTACCGGGCGCGGCAGACGGCGGCGGTGCTCGAGGCGGGGCCGTTGAAGTGAGGGACGGGAGGAATTTTTATTTTGCGACAATCATGAGCGTTTTGCGCGTGAGCGACCATCGGCCCTGGTTTTACCGCCGCTGGCGGAGCGTGCTGGGTTTGGGGGTGATCCTGGGAATTTTGCTGGTGGTGGCGGGGACGGCGCTGCTGAACGCATGGATGGTGGCGGAGGAGTCGGGGAGGGTATTCAGCGTAGTGGCGGACGTGCCGGCGCGGGCGGTGGGGCTGGTGCTGGGGACGGAGCCGGGGTCGGTGCAGATGGCGGACCGGCTGGACGCGGCGGCGGAGCTTTACCAGGCGGGGAAGGTGCGGCATATCATCGTGTCGGGCGGGAGCGCGCCGCCGGCGTATGACGAGGCGCGGGACATGTGGGCGGGGTTGCGGGAGCGGGGCGTGCCGGACGCGGCGATCACACGGGACCCGATGGGCTACCGGACGCTGGATTCAATGGCGCGGGCGCGGGAGGTTTACGGGGTGGACGGGCTGGTGATTGTGTCGCAGGGGTTTCATTTATCGCGCGCGGTGTTTTTGGCGCGGCACTGGGGGTTGGACGCAGTGGGCTACGCCGCGGCGGACCCGGACGCGCTGATCAGCCACAACCATGTGCGGGAATGGCTGGCGCGGGTCCTGGCGGTGCTGGATGTGAAGGTGTTGAACCGGCAGCCGAAAGTGGGCGGCCCGCCCGCGCCGATTGTCTTGCCAGCGGCCCC
>CAZDAQ010000160.1:0-6888 GCA_964503425.1 uncultured Opitutales bacterium | reverse complement strand
CAGCGCGACATGCCCACGAGGCCTGCCGGGGTGATGACGATGGCGGGGGGAGGCGAAGGGTTCATTGATCAAATCACCGTAAAGTGCGAATGCACCTTGAAAAAGCCGTAGAGCTTGAGGAGTTCGCGGATGCCGTCGTCGAGCGTCAGAGTCGTCTGGTAGCCAAGGGCGCGGATTTTTTTGAAGGAAACGTTAAAGTCACGCACATCGAGGTCGGGCAGGGAGGAGTCAATGAGTTCGAACGGGAGGTGCTGGCGAATGGCGTCCGCAATGTCGCGTTTGGAAAAGTTGAGACGCTCATCCCCAACATTGTAAACCTGCCCGCGCATGCGTTCCGCATGGTCGAGGGCGAAGAGGTAGCCGCCGACGGCGTCAAGGATGTGCATGAAGGTGCGCTTGGAGCGGCTGCCGAAAACGACGATGGAACGTTCGTTGACGGCCTTGTAGGTGAAATCGTTGACCAGCAAATCGGCCCGCATGCGCGAACTGACACCAAAGATGGTGGCGAAGCGCAGGGAAATGGCCTGCGGATGGGTCATGACAATTTTTTCGGCCTCGTATTTGGTCTTGGCGTAGAGACTGGGCGGGACGACCGCCATGTCCTCGTCAACATCCTTGCTGGCGGCACCGTAGAGGGAGGTGGTGGAGGCGTAAATGAGGAGTTGATTGGCTGAGAGGAGGGAGACGAGCTTCTGCGTGGCCTGAACGTTGATGACTTCGGCCGAGTGGGGATTGGCGGCGCAGGCGGGCATGCCGCTGATGCCCGCGAGGTGGAAAACCACATCCACTGCGGCGAGGTCTTTGGGGGTGAAGTTGCGGACATCCAACTGGCGAATTTCCAGTTTGGGGTGGGTGACGAGGTGCAGCACAGAGCTGTAACCATACATGAAGTTGTCGGTAAGGACGACATCGTGGCCGCGGTCGAGGAGTGCCTGGACGAGGAGGACGCCTTTGTAGCCGGCTCCGCCGGTGACGAGGATTTTCATAGGACGAGGGAGTTGGGGTGGAAGTTTAGAGAGGCTGCCAGACAATGAGGGAATGGCCCTCAATGAAGAAGCTGCCCGTGTAAGTGCGTTGCTGGCGCAGGATGCGGATGCGGCCCTGCTTTTCGAGTTCACGCAACCGGGTCAGGTAGCCCTTGAGGTAGTTGCGCCGGCGGCAATACAGGACGGAGAGCCGGTCAAGAAGGTGGCCCGGGTCCATCAATTCGTCAACCGGTTCGAGGTGAACGCAGATGGCGGGCTTTTGCTGGAGGACAAAATCGAGGAAGGGACCGAAGCGGTCGCCGACCTGTTCGAGGGCGGCGACGGTGAGCAGGCCGCTATTGGCCGGGAGGGTGAGCGCGGGGTCGGGATTGTAGAAGTCGAAACGGTGGCCGCGGATATTTTTTTCCACGCCGGTGGATTGAAGAGCGGCGACAATCTCCTGGGAGGGCTTGGCCCAATCGAGACCGACGAGGAGCGCGGAGGGATTGAAACGGCGGGCGCGCACGAGGTGGTAAACCGGGCCGCAGCCGAATTCACAGATGGCGGGACTTTGGGCCAGAAAGGTCTCGACCGCCCAATCCACGAGGACGCAATGGATGAGGTAATCAAACTTAGGAGTGAGCGGGCGGATCATCCGCTGGCGCCAGTGCAGGAGGCGGTGCTTGCCGTGGTATTTGGGTATAAGCGATTCGACACGGCTGGTTTGGAGAAACTCTGTGAGGTTTTGGCCCCAGCCGCTTTCCCATTCAGGTAGCCGCTTTTCGCCGGCAGCAGAATGACCTTGGCCAGCGAGAACCTCGACGACTTCAAGGATATAACGGTCGCGTTCTTCAGGGGTAATTTCTGCAAAACGCAGGTCAGCCTGACGGAGTTGTTCACGCAAGGCGGGGCTGAGCGGGGCTTGGAGAGCCTGCTCGAAATCTTCAATGGTGAGGACGCAATTGTCGGACATGGGGAGATGCGGATAAGGGGTTATTGGGAGTAAAATGCACGCTGCCAGGTAATGGCGCGGGCGACGCCGGTGGGCAAATCCGTGAAGGAAACGGGGCCGAATTCGGAAGTGAATTTTGCGAGATTTAGGCTGACGTCGTCGGGGGCACTGGCGTGGGCTTGAGCGGAACCTGCCGGCAGCCGCACGGGGACGTGGACGATTTCACCGACGAGGCGGGCGAGGTCGGCAATGGTGGTGGAGGACACACCGCCGACGTTGTAAATGGGAGCAGTGCCTTCGAGCAGGATTTTCCAGAGCATGAAGACGGCGTCGGCGACGTAGCAGTAGGTGCGCCGGGCGGAGCCAGCATCGAGCATTTCAATGGTGTTCTTGGTCAGGGCGCGTTCTATGAAGTTGTTGAGGACGCGCTGATCGCCGGGGCGGGTGCCGGGGCCATAGGCGAGAGCGAGACGGGCGGATTTGGCGCTGGCACCCCTGGTGCGGAAGGCCTGGACGATGGCTTCGCCGCAACGTTTAGCCTCAATATAGCAGGAGCGGGGATGGGATGGGGTGGTGGTGCCGATTTGCTCCTCGCGGAAAGGGGCGTTGTGCAGGCCGCTGTAGAGTTCGCTGGTGCTGATGAAGAGGAAGCGACCGCAAGGAAGGAGTTTTTCAAGCAGGGCGAATGTGGCGGTGGTGTTGAGCTTGAGGGTGGGGATGGCTTCAGCCATGAACAGGCCGGGCTGTCCGTAGGTGGCGCCGTGGACAATCAAGTCAGCGGGCGGCAGGCTGGCGAGAAAGGCCGGGTCGGTGAGGTCGCCGGCGAGGAAGGCGGCGTGGCCGTCTTGCTGAAGCGGCAGGAGATGCTCGGGGACGGCGCGGCGGACGGTGGCGGTGACGCGGAGTTTAAGGCCAAGTGCGGTTTGGGCATGGCGCAAACAGTAGAGCAGGTGGGTGCCAATGATGCCGGAAGCGCCGGTGATCAGCACTTGGCGGCCGGCAAGTTGCGCGGGCGCAACGCCGTGGAGGCTGCGCCGGGCATCTTCCATGAGCAGTTCAAGAGGCGGCATGAAAGAATTCCTGAAGGCGGGGGCGCAGGCGCGGAGCGGTGAGACCGCAGGCTTCGTCGTGTTCCGCAGCGTCACCGTAATTGGTGAGGAAACGCCGAGGCACGCCCAGAGAGAGCAGGCGCACCGCGCGGTCGGAGAGCGCGGAGATAATGTCCGCCGCCAGAGTACCCTCGTAAAACGGCTCGACGACGGCGACGGAAACGGTCGGATTATTTTCGCGCAAGGTGGCGGCGTCAAAAGGGACAATAGTAGTGTAGTAGAGAACGGTGACGTCGAGATCTGCCGTGGCGGCGAGCACCGCGGGAAGCGTGGGGCCGACGGCGATCACGGTGCCGCGCGTACCGTGGCGCAGGACGGCGGCACGACCGAATTGCACCGGAATGCTTTCGGTATGGCTGTGTTCCGTAAGGCGGAAATAATTCGGGTTGGCGCCGTGGTAGGCAGCGCGGAAGAGGGTGTCGAACTCCGCCGGACAGCCGGGTGCAAAAATTTGCATGCCGGGAAGGGCGCGGAGGATCGCGACATCGCCCGGGCAATGGTGGGTGCAGCCGAGGGCGGCGTAATCGTAGGAGGCGCCGACGCTGACGATGTTGGCGCGCAGGCGCTGGTAGCAAAAGTCCACCTTGATTTGCTCGTAACTGCGTTCCACGACGAAAGGGGCGATGCTGTGCAGGATGGGGACGAGCCCCTCGCGGGCGAGGCCGGCGGCGAGGCTGGTCATCGCCTGCTCACAAATGCCGATGTTGTAGGTGCGTTCGGGGAATTGCTGAAAGGCGCGGCGAAAGCCGAAAACCCCGATGTCCCCGAGCAGGAGGACGATGCGGGGGTCGTGCGCCATCAAGTCTTCGACGGTTTTGACAAACTGTTTTCTCATGCGAATTCCTGGAGGATCTGCGCGAGTTCCTCGGACGAGGGTGAGCGGTGATGCCAGGCGGGATTGTTCTCCATGGTTTTGGAGCCCTGACCCTTGGTGGTTTCGGCAACGATGATGGTGGGGCGGTCCGTGGCGGTTTGGATGAGAGCGTGGTGGATGGCCGCGCGGTCGTGTCCGTTGATGCGATGCACGGACCAGTGGAAGGCGGCGAATTTCGCAGCGATGTCGTCGAGAAAAAGCGCGCGGTCGGTGGAGTGATTATAGTCCACAATGCAGGTCAGTCCGCCAAGGCGGTGGTGGGCGGCGAGCATGGCGGCCTCCCAGATGGAGCCCTCGTTACACTCACCGTCGCCAATGAGTACGAAAACACGGCGGGAAACTTTGCGGATGCGAAGGGCCAGGGTCATGCCGACGGCCATGGGGAGGCCGTGGCCGAGTGAACCGGTGGAAGCCTCGACGCCGGGGACTTTATTGCAATCGGGGTGGCCGCCAAAGCGGCTGTCAAAGGCGCCAAAAGTCTGGAGATCTGCGGCAGGGAAGTAGCCCTTTTCCGCCAGAACCGCATAGAGGCCGAGGGAGCTGTGGCCTTTGCTGAGCACAAAGCGATCGCGTTCGTCACTTGAGGGGTCGGCGGGGTTGAAGCGCAGAACCCGGTCATACAGGACCCAGAGGAGATCGAGAATCGAATACGCGCTCGCAACATGGCCTTCGCCTCCGGCGTGGGCGGCCTGGATGATAAGCCGCTTTAGACGGTTGAGGGTGGCTTGATCGGAGTCCATCGTGGGAAGGAAAAGTATTCCAAAAAGCGAAGATTCTCGAGGATCAGGAAATAATATTTAGACGTAGTTTGGCAAGCTGCCGCCCTTGGCCTTTGACCGGTTTGAGCCAGCCAAGCCTTGCGGGGGGAAAGGGACCCGGGGGGTCATCGGAGGATGTGGCCCGCGAATCTCGGCGGAGGCCGGAGCTGCGGGAAAGTGAGGCGCCAAGGAGGCGGATGGTTGGCGGAGAAATTCACGACAAAGCGATGTTAAGCGGGTGGGAGTGGCGAGGTTCGAGGGTTTCGAGGGGCAGATCAATGCGGTTGTCACGACCAAGAAGTTCAAGCAATATTTGGACGCGCTGGCGCGCGGGAACGAGGCCGACGACGCGGCCGGACGCGCCTTGGAAAATGCCCGCGATGACGCGGACTTCTTCGCCGAGCTGCCAGGGCTGGGGTGGCAATTCGAGGACTTGCGAGGCGGCGAGGGAACGCAGCGCGGTAATGGCGTCATCGGGGACGGGGGCCAGTTCACGGCCCTGGCGCACGATATAGGAAACGCCCCGCGCATAGCGGACGGCGCGCAGGGAGCGGACAGGGGTGAAGCGCGCGAAAAGGTAGCCCGGGAAGAGCGCTTCAACCACAGGCCGGGGGCCATCGGAGGCGGCACGCAGAAAGCGGACGCGGGGGAAAAAAGCTTCGATGTCGGGTAGGGTGCCCAATTGGGTGTAGGCGATATTTTCCCGCTTGGGCTGCGCTTTGACGCAGAACCAGCAGGTATCCGTGGACAAGGCGGAGGGGTCGGGCTGAGGTTCGCGCGGCATCGGAAACAAGGGTGGTTAGAAGAGGAAGCGGGCGACGAGAGTGAGGAGGCGACGGGCGTTGGTATTGACGTTTTTGAGTTTGGTGAGACGCTGGCGGAGCCATTCGCGGTCGGCGGCGGGTTCGGCCTCTATCCATTCAGCGAGGCTGGCCAGACGGTCGTTGGCGGTGTCCAACTGGGCGGAGACCTCGTCGCGGAGAAAACCGGAAACGAGTTTGCGGAACTGGTCTTCGGCCTCAAAGCGGTCCCGGCGTTCGCCGGGAACATAGATGGTGCGGACGGCCTTAAAGGAACGCAATTGGCGCAGGCCCTGGCTGGCGGTGCCGAGGCTGATGCGGAGCCGGTCCATGATTTCCTCCATGGTGAGGGGTTGCCGGGACATGTAGAGCAGGCCATAAATGGCACCTACGGACTTGGGCAAGCCGAGCATCTGGCCGGCACGCATGATGAGGCCAACGACCTCGCGTTCGAGGGGAGAAAGACCGGCAGATGAGCGGGCCGATGGCAGGGTGGCCGCTCCCGCACTATTGGAGGGGAGGATGGAAAGGCGGGCCGGGGGCGGCATCGGGGAGCGACGCCGGGCAATCTTTAGGGCAGTGTTGATAGGGAGGAAGATAGAGTGGTTCTACAATTATTTCAATAAAAAATGAAAAATAAAAATGTGATCCCAAATTGGCATGTTTGGGGCGAAATTTATTAAAGTAAGGATGTTCTGGCTATATATTAGCAAAAGAATGGGTTGAATGGATGATCAGCCAATTTTCTGAAGCGCGAAATAGGTGAACTAGGGACTTTCATTCATCGCGGGTATGAGTTAGACTATTGGAGTTGAGGCTCTTGGGGAAAGCGGGTCTATTGTTTTGTTCAAGTCACTGTCATGATTCATCATCGAATGCGGGGGCTCTACCGCCTGTTGGGCATGCTGGTCGTGCTGATGTTGCCGGCGTTGTTTTATCTGGTGACGTGGATATCGGCGACAGTGTTGAAGCGCGTGGACTATGATCTGGTGCAATTTCCAGTTTATCTGGGCGGGGCGGTGGTGGCGGGGTTGTTCAGCCTGGTGTTTTACCGGGAACCTGCGGGAATTGCGATTCGGGCGGGGTGGGTGTGGCGGACGACGAATTTGCAGATGGCGATTTTGGCGACGGTAATGTTCGGCCTGGTGTTTGCGACGAAGGATCAGGGCATCAGCCGCGTGATGCTGGGGAGCTACATCGTGGTGGCGTGGCTAGTGTTGTTGGGGTTGAACACCGTGGCGCCGGGGTGGCTGGCGCGGATCGCCTTTTCCGGGCGCAACCAGCGGTCGTGCCTGGTGGTGGGCAGCCCGGAGGCGACGGAACGCGTGCGGGACTGGCTGGAATCCATCGTGGCGGTGGGCTACGAGGTGGTGGGGCAACTGACGTGGGATGGGTCCGCGGTGGGGAAGTCGGCGTGGCCGGTGCTGGGG
>CAZDAQ010000159.1:1457-6995 GCA_964503425.1 uncultured Opitutales bacterium | reverse complement strand
GACGGTATCATCAGCACCGTCGTGCTGTTGTTCTCCGCGCCCACCTCGGAAATCATCTGCATCCGCCGCAGCTCCAGCGCCGCCGGGTTGTTCGCCATCTGCTCCGAAGCCAGCGCCAGCTTCTTCGATGCCTCATACTCCGCCTCCGCCTTGATGATGCGCGCCCGCTTTTCCCGGATGGCCTCCGCCTGCATCGCCATCACCTGCTGCATCGCCTCCGGCAGTTCCACGTCCTTCATCTCGAACCGTTCCACCTCCAGCCCCCACTCGGCAATGGAATTGGCGATGTATTTCTGCAGCAACCCGTTGATCTTGTCGCGCTCCTGCAGCACCTCGTCCAAATCATGCTGCCCGATGATATTCCGCAGGCTCGTCAGCGCCAGTTGATACACCGCCGCCCCTGCGTCCTTCACCGCGATGACCGACTTCGCCGCGTCCACCACCCGGTACCACAGCACCGCGTTCACCTTGATCGTCACGCTGTCCCGCGTGATCGTCTCCTGCTGCTCCGCCGCCACCGTCCGCGTCCGGATGTCAATCGTCACCGCCCGCTCAATCATCAGCGGAATGATCCAATACAGCCCCGGCCCGCGCAGCCCCGTGTAGCGCCCCAGGCGGAAGATCACCCCCCGCTCATACTCCTGCGCGATCCGCAATCCCGAAATCGCCACGCCCGCCACCACGATGAGAATCACGTAAATCATAAATCACCTCACCTTCCTAAACCCTTACTTTATTTAAACTCCGCCAATAACCAAGCGGAATTCGCCCGCCCCCACTTCCGGATCACTCCTCCGCCCCCATTTTTAAAACCTTTGTTAATTATTGTCTTCAATCAACTTGAGCTTTAAAATCTATCCCAGAAACGGCTAAATCTCTCCTCTGCCGCTCCACGCGCATTCTGCCTGCTAGCTCCTGACTTCTAGCCTCAACTTCTGCATTCTCCCTTTTTATGGCTCTCGCCCGCATTCAGGCCTCCATTGTCAACCACCTCAAGGACCTTCGCAAGCTGTCCGGCGAGCAGGCCGCCGCCTTGATCAACTCCCACGAAGACCTCTCCGGCGAAAACCTCGGCAAACTCCTCCAGTCCGAATACAAGGTTTCCGACTTCGCCCTCCTCGTCGCCCGCGGCCGCGCCTTCGGCCTCAGCCCCTTCAACGCCCGCGGCTTCCAGGCCGACGAACTCACCTTCCAGAAACTCGACCGCGACTTCTGCCGCGAAAACCGCGTCCTCCCCGTCGGCACCGCCGGCTCCTACCTCATCGTCGCCCTCGCCAACCCCTTCAACCTCCAGGTCACCCACAAAATCCAGGAAGTCACCCGCCAGAAAGTTGCTCTCCTCCTCGCCCTCGATTCCGACCTCAACGACCTTCTCGAGGAAAAAAAGGATCAGCCCGCCTCGCAAGGCTTCGGCGACGTCGTCGAGGCCCTCGGCATGGAGGATACTCTTGGCGACGGTGAACTCACCGACGCCGCCCTCGAAGACGAGGAATCCGCCCCCATCATCCAGCTCGCCAACCGCATCATCGAGGAAGCCTACTACTCCGGCGGCAGCGACATTCACATCGAGCCTTTCGAAAAATCCACCCGCGTCCGCGTCCGCGTGGACGGCAATTGCCAGGAAAAACTCAACCTCCCCGCCAAAATCGCCGGCGCCCTCGTCGCCCGCCTCAAAGTGATGTCCAACCTCGACATCTCCGAAAAACGCATGCCCCAGGACGGCCGCATCGTCTTCAAGCAATACACCCGCAAAAATCTCGATATTGACCTGCGCGTCTCCACCGCCCCCCTCAACCACGGCGAAGGCGTCGTCATGCGCATCCTCGACAAGCAGAAATCCACGCTCCCCCTTACCGCGCTCGGCTTCGAACCCGAAAACCTCACGACCTATCGCGCCCTCCTTCAGCGGCCCTTCGGCATGTTGCTCCACTGCGGCCCCACCGGCTCCGGCAAGTCCATGACCCTCTACTCCGCGCTCAACGAAATCAACTCGCCCGACATGGTCATCCGCACCGCCGAGGACCCCATCGAATACACCCTCCCCGGCATCTGCCAGATGCAGATGCACCGCAAAATCGGCCTCACCTTCGCCACCGCCCTCCGCGCCTTTCTCCGCCAGGATCCCGACATCATCCTCGTCGGCGAAATTCGTGACCAGGAAACCGCCGGCATCGCCGTCGAGGCCGCCCTCACCGGCCACATGCTCTTCTCCACCCTTCACACCAACGACGCCCCTTCCACCGTCGCCCGCCTCACGGAAATGGACGTCGAGCCCTTCATGGTCTCCGCCGCCATCGTTTGCGTCTGCGCCCAGCGCCTCATGCGCCGCGTCTGCAAAACCTGCAAGCAACTCTACGAACCCGAGGGCCGCGAAGCCGAAATCCTCCTCAAAGCCATCCAATGGCGCGGCCCCATCTTCCGCCACAACCCCGAGGGCTGCCCCGCCTGCGGCCGCACCGGCTACAAGGGCCGTGTCGGCATCCACGAGCTCATGGCCACCAGTGAAGCCCTCATCGAAGCCATCAACAAGGAAGCCGAGACTTCCACCCTCAAGCGCATCGCCATGATGAACGGCATGTTCACCCTCCACCAGGACAGCATGAAAAAAGTCCGCGCCGGCCTCTCCTCCATGGAGGAAGCCATCGGCACCGTCCCCCCCGACATGGAGGACCTCGAAGTCATCCGCGAGGAATTCGCCATCGAAATGGACGTCAAGCTCCAGGCCGAGGCCATCCGCAAGGGCAAGCTCGACGAAATCAAGCGCCAGCGCGAACAACGCGCGGCCGCCACCACCGCCCAGGCCGCCGCCGATTCCGCCGCGCAATCCATCGCCCAAACGAACGCCGCTCAAGCCACGACTTAAAGTTGCGACTGCGCGGCGCTCCGTCCCCCCGCGCTTTTTGTTGGCCTCCCCGCGCCCCGCGCTGCCATCATCCGCCCTTCCCATGGCTGTCCCGTTACTCGACCTCAAGCGCCAAAACCTCGCCCTCGAGCCCGAACTCAAGGCCGCCTTCGAGCGCGTCCTCCGCTCCGGCCACTACATCCTCGGCCCCGAGCTTCTCGCCCTCGAAAAAGACCTCGCCCAATTCCTCGGCGTCAAGCACGCCCTCGGCATCTCCTCCGGCACCGACGCCCTCCTCCTCGCCCTCATGGCCCTCAACCTCGGCCCCGGCGACGAGGTCCTCGTCCCCGCCTTCACCTTCTTCGCCACCGCCGGCTGCGTCGCCCGCACTGGCGCCACCCCCGTTTTCGTGGACGTCTGCCCCGCTTGCTTCAATCTCGACCCCGCCGACGCCGCCAAAAAAATCACCCCCCGCACCAAGGCCCTCATCCCCGTCCACCTCTTCGGCCAGGCCGCCGATATGGACGCCCTCCTCGCGCTCGCCGCCAAACACCGCCTCGCCCTCATTGAAGACGCCGCCCAATCCCTCGGCGCGCGCCACTCCGGCCGCCCCGTCGGCTCCCTCGGCCTCGCCGGCGCCTTCAGCTTCTTCCCCACCAAAAACCTCGGCGCCTTGGGCGACGCCGGCCTCCTCACCACCAACGACGACGCCTTTGCCGACCGCGCCGCCATCCTCCGTGTCCACGGCATGAAGCCCAAATACCACCACCAACTCGTCGGCGCCAACTTCCGCCTCGACGCCCTCCAGGCCGCGCTCCTCCGCGTCAAATTCCCCCACTACGCCGACTACACCCGCGTCCGCCAGGCCAACGCCGCCTTTTACACCGCCCGCCTTTCGCAAACTCCCGGCATCGCCCCCGCTCGCCCCGAATCCTGCCACGCCCACCCGAATTACCAAGCCGCAGGGCAGGGTGGGGACGGATCTCCGAGCCGTCCGTCTTCTCTTAAAATCACCCTCCCCGCCGCCTGCCCGCAGCACGAACACATCTGGAACCAATACACCCTCCGCGTCCACGGCCCCGGCCGGCGCGACGCCCTCCTCGCCCACCTCCAATCCCGCTCCATCGGCGCCGAAATTTACTACCCCATCACCCTCGACCAGCAACCGTGCTTCCAGGACAACTCCCGCGGCGGCGACACCTGCCCCAACTCCCACCTCCTCGCCTCCGAAGTCCTCAGCATCCCCATCTTCCCCGAGCTCACTCCCGCCGAACGCGACGAAGTCGCCGCTGCCATCGCCGACTTCGTGAAGTAAAATTTACGCCCGGCGATTCTTCCGCACGGACGAACGCCATCCCGCCACCGCCAGCATCCCCGCGCCAAAAATCGCCGTGTACATCCCCGGTTCCGGCACCGCCGCGCTGTTCACTTGCGACAGGAAGTTTGCCGACGCCGAGTAGGTCCAGCTGCCGTTGTTGAAGGCGATGCCCCCCATCGTCCCCGGCCCCGTGCTGCTCGTGTCGAGCGAATAAACCCATCCGTACGAGCCAGCCGTGCCCGTGTAGTTCAGCACGATCCAGTAGGGCGTGTTTGCCGCCAGCGCCACCGTCCCCGTCGGGCTGAACGTGTAGTCCGCGGGCGTGGTGCCCGTCGGATTCGTCCCCGTCAGCGTCGCGTCCAAGCTCCCGGGCTGGGTGGCATTTCCGGTCCAGATGGCCACGCCCAGCGGCGCGTTGGTGCCGCCTCCCGCATCGAATGCGCTGATCACCACGTTCCCCAAATCGTATCCCAGCGATCCAGTCGTGAACTCCTGCGCCAACAACGGCTGGCCGGGGCTGGCGTATAACTGTGCAGAATGCGTGTTGGACAGGTTGTCCACGATTGTGGTCTGCGCGCCGCACGTCGCGGTCGTCATCATCAGCGCCGCGGCGGCCAAACCGGCCGCGTGATTCTTCGTTTTCTGGAGCAGGTGAGTTATCATGGGCATGGCAATTCGCTTACAGGTTTGCGACCAAACAACAGCCTTGAGCGCCTTCCAAACTATTCATTGCCCCCCCTGTTTCCAAGTCCATTTTTTTGGGGGGTTGCCTCGGTCGCTGCCCGCCCACCAAGCTTGCCCCCGGCCCATCCGCGACCCATCATCACGCTTCCGTGTCTTCCACCGCCTCCAGCGCCCCCTCCCTCGCAGATTCTCCACATTCTCCCGAACGGGAGAACGCACGGGAGAACGCGCCCGGAACTACCCCCCTCGCCTGGCAAAGCCCCCATGCCCGCCCGCTCCCCGCGCCCGGTGGCCCGCGCACCCTCGTCATGAGCGTGCTCAACGTCACGCCCGATTCCTTTTCCGACGGCGGCGAGCTCCCCAACCTCGCCGCCCTCGTCAATCGCGCTGACGCCATGCTCGCCAATGGTGCCGATGTCCTCGACCTCGGCGGCGAGTCCACCCGCCCCGGCGCCGTTGCTATCTCCGTCGCGCAGGAGCTCGACCGCGTCCTCCCGGCCCTCGCCGCCCTTCGCCAAGCGTTCCCCGCCGCCCCCATTTCGATAGACACCTACAAGCCCGCCGTCGCCACCGCCGCCATCCGCGCCGGGGCCGACATCATTAACGACATCTGGGGCGCCACCCACGGCCTCACCGCGGAGCAACGCCGCGCCGCCATCCAGCTTCTCTCCGCGGAAGCCACCGCCGCTCCCAA
>CAZDAQ010000159.1:0-1357 GCA_964503425.1 uncultured Opitutales bacterium | reverse complement strand
GCCCGCGCCGCCGGCGTTCCCCCGCACCAGCTCTGGCTCGACCCCGGCTTCGGCTTCGCCAAAGACCCTGCCCACAACCTCGAAGTCGTCAAAAACCTCTCCCGTGTCGTCGCCCTCGGTTATCCCGTCTTGCTCGGCGCCTCCCGCAAGTCCACCCTTGGCCGCGTCCTCGACGACGCCCCCGCGCACGACCGCCTCGAAGGCACCGCCGCCACCACCGTCTGGGGCATCCAGCAAGGCGCTTCGATGATCCGCGTCCACGACGTCGCCGAACTCCGCCGCACCGTCAAAATGGCCGACGCCCTCCGCGCCGGCCTCAACTGGCAACCACCTTCATGACTTCCGACTCTCTCACCCTCTCCCGCCTCCGCTTCTTCGGCCATCACGGCCTCCTCCCCGAGGAAACGGCCCACGGCCAGACTCTCGAGGTCACCGTCCGCCTCGAGCTCTCCCTCGCCCCCGCCGGCCGCGCCGACGACCTCGCCCTCACGGTGGACTACCGCGCCATCCACGAATCCGTCCGCCAGGTCATGCACGGCCCCCTCTGCAAGCTCGCCGAGACTCTCGCCGAGTGCGTCGCCACCGCCCTTCTGCGCGATTTCCCCACGGTCTCCGCCGTCGAAGTCGAGCTCACCAAGCCCCATCCCCCCGTCAACTTCGTCTTCGCAGGTCTCACCGTCAAAATCCGCCGCTCCCGCACGTAGGGCCGCCTCTGCTGGACAGCAGAGCGGCGGCCCCTTCTTCGTAGCGCGGTGCTTTAGCCCGCGCTCTGTTTCTTCATCCTGTTAATCCTGTTCATCCTGTCTAAAACTCTTCCTCTTCTCTTCCATCCGTGTCCATCCGAGCAATCCGTGGTTCTCTTTTTGCGCGCTCTGTGTTTTTTTGCGGTTAACCTTTCTTCCTTTGCGTCTTAGCGCCCTTTGCGCGAGAAACTCTTCTCTTTGATGCCTCCTCCCCGCCAGGCCTTCGTCGGCGTCGGCGCCAATCTTGGCGACCGCCCCGCCACCATCCGCGCCGCTATCGCCGCCCTCCGCGCCGCCCCTGGCATTCTCGACGTCGAATCCTCCGCCATTTACGAAACCGCCCCCGTCGGCATTACCGACCAGCCCGCCTTCCTCAACCTCGTCCTCGGCCTCGTCACCACCCTCACGCCCGAGGATCTCCTCGCCCTCCTCCGCGCCACCGAACGCGCCGCTGGCCGCACCCGCGTCAACGAAATCCGCTGGGGTCCCCGCACCCTCGACCTCGACCTTCTCCTTTTCGAAAACGAAACCCGCTCCACCCCCGACCTCACCCTCCCGCACCCCAGAATGTGGGACCGCCCCTTCGTCACCATCCCCCTCGCCCAACTCCTCTC
>CAZDAQ010000158.1:0-7008 GCA_964503425.1 uncultured Opitutales bacterium | reverse complement strand
CGGCCTGTGGCTTCGAGGTTGGGGGGTATCAAGCCAGTCCCACGCACGACTCCTTGCTCCGCGAGGCCGAGTATGCGGCTTTGATGCCGGTCATGGAAAACGGCGGGACTAGCGCAAAGTTCCATGAACCGTGGCAGTGGGATAGCAATCCCCCCCCCACCGGCAGCACCGTTTATACGGACACCGTCAATACCTATCGCTACTATGCCACCTTGCACCACAACCTGGTGCCGTTTCAATTTCACACCGGCGTCAATGCCAACTTGACCGCCCAGACGGCGATGGCCCAGGTTGACACGACGACGCACCGGCATCTGCTCGGCAACGCGCTCCTCACGTTTGCGGTAATGGCCGCCGGCAACCAGACAATCACGTTGAACTTTCCCGCCGGAAACCTCTGGATCAACTGGTGGAACCTTTCGCAGACTTTCGCAGGCGGCGGCGCCTCGACGACCGGGACCTACAATGTTGACACTTCGCCGATTTTTATCCGCGCCGGCTCCATTATTCCGGTCAACGTGGATAATGGCGTCACCTACCTGGGTGATACGAATTCCACCGCCAGCGACGCCGTGTTCCTGGGCAACACCACTTCTTCCGGGGCAGACAGCGTGCTCATGTTTCCCTACCAGACCAGTCAGCTAACTTACCACCGTCCGCTGGGAGATGGCATCACTTACGAAGATGTGGCGATTGCGGTGGGCGAGGGCGCCAATGGCACCGTGCAGGTCAACTCGCCAACGTCGCGATCTTGGATCTTCAAAATCATTGCTTTTGCCGCCCCCACGTCGGTCACCAACGCGGATAGCTGGAGTTATAACGGCACGAGCCATCTTTTGACGGTGTTCAAGACTGGGGCTGCCTTCACGGTTTCCGTCAGCCCGCTGTCCGGATACAGCACCTTGGTGGCGCCCGCCAACGATGTCTGGACCGGCGGGGGCGCGGACGCCAACTGGCAGACCTTGAATAATTGGTCCGCTGGCAACCCGCCGCTGGCTGGCGACGCGTTGTTTTTCAACGGCACCACGCGGTTGACCAACACCAACAACTTTGCGGCTCTCACGTCCTTCAGCGGCATCACCTTCAACGCCACTGCGGGGGCGTTCACTCTTTCGGGCAACGCGATCACGCTTGCCGGCAGTTTCACCGACAGCGCGGTGGGCGTCAATGAAACGATCGGGATGGATGTCTCCTGGGATGGAACCGCCGCCAGAAGCGTCACGGGGGTCAGCGGCGGCACGCTTACCTTCGCGGGAAACCTGACTCGCACCGCGACAAGTTTGGCCAATGGATTGAATTTTGTCGCGGGTGCCACGCTGGGCACGCCCGCCGTCTATCAGTTCTCCGGCACCGACAGCTTTACCCAACCAACCGATGTGGCGGATGAAAGCGCGGCGGGATTCACGCTGCGCAACAACGCCACTGTGAATTTGCTTTCCGGGGCGAATATAAGTTGGACCGGCGGCTTTTTTAGCGTCGGACAAAATGGCAACAGCGCTACGCTGGCGCCCGCGACCTTGAATGTGAACAGTGGCGCAAATCTGTCTTTGGACTCCACGGCCAATTTCAACATCGGGCACAATTTTAACGGCGCCACCGGCAACAATAACACCGGCATCGTGAACATCAACGGCACCGTCTCCGTCGCCATGGGATCGCCCACCGACGCCCAAGGCTACATTCGCCTGGGGGTAGATACGAATGCCAACGACGCCGGCGCGACTTCCGGCACGATAAACCTGTTGAGTGGCGGAACGCTGATAACCAGCCGCCAAATCGTCAGCGGCGGAACCTTTGTCGCGGCCGCCACGGGAATTACGATGACACATTTGTCCGGAAACTTTCTCCTCGATGGTGGCACCCTCAAAACGGACGGCGTCAACGACGCAACCAATTGGTTTCAGTCGGCGAACGTCACGACCCCGACTAATATCTACGCTTTGACCTCGGTGAAAATCAATGCTGGCGGTGCATTCATTAACACGAATGGGGTCAACGCCACCATCAGCTACGGCATGACTCCAGGCGCCACGAGCGGTGGTGGTCTGTCAAAACAAGGAGCCGGCACGCTGACCCTCTCCGGCGCCAGCACCTACACCGGCACGACGGTCATCACCGGCGGCAATCTCTCGCTTACCGGCTCACTCGCGGGCTCTGTCACCGTGCAATCCAACACGACCTTGAGTGGCAATGGCACTATCGGGGGCAACCTTACCGTGCAATCCGGCGGCGGCCTTCAGCTCGCTGGCACGGGTGCCCTCACAATTACGGGCAACGTGACCTTTAACGGTGCGGTGACAGTTACTGCTGCTTCCGGCCTGTCCGCAGGTGCGTACACTCTTCTGACCTACAGTGGCAACCTCAATGGCAGTCCAGCTTTCACGTATGTGCCTTCCTCCGGCGCCAGCCAGGCCGCCACTTTTAGCACAGCTACTGTCGGCCAGATTGCGGTCACCGTATACGGGCCCGCTTCCGCTCCCACCGGCCTCACCGCCACCGCGGGCAATGGCAACATTGCCCTGGCTTGGAACGCCGCCGCCGGTGCCACCTCCTATACAGTCATGCGCAGCACCACCTCCGGCGCGGAAGTCACCCTCGCCTCCGGGGAGGCCAGCCCCAGCTACACTGACACTACTGCCGTCAACGGCACCAAATACTTCTACGTTGTCATCTCCAATAATGCCGCTGGCGCCAGTTCCGCCTCAGCAGAAACCTCCGCGACCCCCGTACCCGCGCCGCTCGCGCCGACCGACCTCGCCGCCGTCCCGGGCGACGCGTCCATCGCGCTCACCTGGACCGCCCCGGCGAATGCCACCAGCTATCTCGTCCAACGCTCCATCACCAGCGGTTCCGGCTACACCAGCATCAACTCCACCAGCGTGCCGGCTTACACCGACACCGGTCTGACCAACGGAGTCACTTATTACTACGTCGTGTCTGCCGTCAACAACAGTGGCACCAGTCCCGGATCGGCCGAAGTCGCCGCCACCCCCGCGCAAACTCTGACCCAGTGGAGCAGCGCCTATTTTCCTGGTGTTAATGACGCCAACATCACGGGCCCTAATGCCGACCCCGACGGCGACGGCCTCTCCAACCTTGAAGAATACCTTCTTGGCACCAATCCCGCCGTTCCGGATTCCCCCGGAACTCTTATCAGCTCCACCACCGACGGTTCCGGCAACGTCGTGCTTGCCTTCCGCGCCTCCAAGAACCGCACTGGTGTCACCTACCAAGTGCAGCAATCCACTGATTTGCTCCACTGGACCAACGCCACTGTCACTCCCACCCTCCAATCCGACCAGGGCACCTACTACCTCATGCAGGCCACCGTCCCTCTCGGGATCAATTCCAAGCTCTACCTCAGGCTCAGTGTTTCGGGATAATAGACAGGCAGTGCCCAAACGTAAGGGGGCTCCACGGACAATTTTGGGGACGGTAGTCTCCTTATCCTCTTATTTTGCGAATAATTTGAAAGGCATTCGCGCAAGATGGCGGAGTTTTCAATAGTATTTTCAGGCTGAATGTTTGAATCTACCGATAGAAAGGGAATCCGGGAGGGTTTCGGCGGAAGATAATTTCCGGGAAGATGACCTGGGTTTTTTTAACGCAAAGAGCTGGAGACACTTCAGGTAGTTGGCAATCGCGATTAAAATTCTCCAGTGTCCGGTTTTGAACAGAATCTCAATAAAGGAGGTTGAGAGGCATGCCGCCAGAGTCACGAACGGGTGTCGCAAGATGGTGATGCTATGAGTTCTTCCCAAGCGGTTGTTTTAGGATATCCATGGCCAGGTTTACGACGCCCTCAGCGATTCGTTCGGCTTTGTCCCGCTCCAGCGCCAAGGTGTAGAGCGCGGAAACGACGGCGTTGGCCTCCATGGACGTGGGTGCGGCCAATTGATTTCCAAAAGGGAGATTCGCTTCCTGGAGTTTCTCCTCACTCTTATTTTGCAGTGTAATCACCAGATAAAAATTGAGACTCCATTCACAGGCTTCCGGATTATTCGGGTGAAGACGCTTGTAATAATCCCTCACCTTTCGATCCAGGGGAGCACCTCCCAGCCAGGTTTCGCGTTCCCGCGACTGAAACCATGCATGCAAATCCGACTGAAGTTGATCGCGGCTGATCTTCATAAGGGTGGTCGCGCTTAACGGACGCCCGTGGCGTCCGGTGGATTACTTGGCGGAGGAGTTGTCGAGCTTGCCGCCGATGGGGGCGAGGATGGGGCCGGAGCCGGGAGCGCCGCCGAAGCCGGCTCCGCCACCGGTGCCCGCGCCGACGCCGGAGGCATCGGGGCGGCCAGTGGAGTGGCTGGCGCAGGCGCAGAGGAGTAGCGCGAGGGAGAGCAGAGCCAGCAGGCGAGTCATGCCCGCAAGCCTAGCAGATTTGCGGCGAAAGGCAGGCGGAAAATGAAGGTCGCCCGAGGAAGGAAATTCAAGAGAAGAAGCGCGGGCTAAAGCTCCGCGCTACGAAGAGCGCCGCCGCAAGCGACGCCCCTACGGAAGAGTGGCAGATTGAAGCATCGCGCTACGAAAGAAGGACGCGACGGAGCGCGTCCCTCCAGAAGAATCCACCTTACGAAGAATCTACCTTACGCCACGCGTTCGACGACGAGGAGGGGAGGCGTGGGGCGCTTGGGCGCGAGGCGGTAGGCCGAGCGGAGGTATTCCAACGCGGGTTCGAGCTTCGACTCGTCATTATAATGAATCATCATCAACGGTTCGCCCTGCTTGACCTGGGTGCCGACTTTCTTGATTTCGGAGACGCCGACGGCCGGGTCATACTTGCCCTTCTTGGTGGAGGCGAGGACCTGGACGCCGCGGGCGATCATGCCGGCGTTGATGGTGTGAACGTAGCCGCGCTTGGGCGCCGGGAGCTTGCGGACGTATTTGGCCTTGGGGAACTTCTCGGGGTCGTCAATATACGCCGGGTCGCCGCCCTGGGCGACGACCATCTCGCGGAACTTGGCGAGGGCGGTGCCGTCCTTGAGGTGCTGCTCGACGGTTTGCTTGGCGGAAAGGGTGGAGCCGGCGACGCCGGCAAGGCGGACGATTTCCATGCCCATCTTGAGGACGAGTTCCTTGAGGTCCTCGGGGCCTTCGCCTTTGAGGAGCTTGAGGGCTTCGATAACCTCGAGGGCGGTGCCGACGGTGTCGCCGAGGGGCTGGTTCATGTCGGAGACGAGGGCGACGCAGCGGCGCTTCATGCCGCGGGCGACGCGGGTGATGGAGCGGGCGAGCTGCTTGGCCTGCTCGAGGTCGCGAATGAAGGAGCCGTTGCCCCACTTGACGTCAACGACGAGGCCTTCGGCGCCTTCGGCGAGTTTTTTGGAAAGGACGGAGCCGGTGATGAGCTGGAGGCTGGGGACGGTGCCGGTTTCCTCGCGGAGTTTATAAAGGATGGTGTCAACCGGGGCGATGTCGGGGCTGGGGGAGTAGATGGCGCAGCCGACCTTGGTGAGCTGCTCGACAAATTGCTTGAGGTTGAAATCAGCGCGGAAGCCGGGGATGGACTCGAGCTTGTCAATGGAGGTGATGACGAAGTCTTCATCCACGCCGTTGACGCAGGGCATGACGACGCCGCAGGCGGCGGCGAGCGCGGGGAGGACGAGGGTGGTTTTGTCGCCCACGCCACCGGTAGTGTATTTGGCGATCTTGGGACGGGCGAGGCGGGCGAGGTCCACAACCTCGCCGGAGAGCATCATTTCCTCGGCGAAGACGGCGGTCTCCTGGGCGGACATGCCCTTGAAATAGATGGCCATCGCGAGGGCGGCCTGCTGGTATTGGGGCATCTCCTCGTCGAGGATGGAGTCCACGAGGTAGCGGATTTCGTCCTCGGAGAACTCGCCGCCGTCGCGCTTCTTTTCGATAAGATAAGCGAAGGTGGGCTTGATGAATTTACGGGAATTGGACCCGGAAAGGGAGGTGAAGTCGGAGCTCATGGAGGAGGAAAAGAGGAAGCCGTGGGCAGGAGACTTTTGGCCGTAAACCTTTACGGATTAGTGCATTAGGCGGGCGTTTGTCGAGCCTATAAATATGGTGTCGCACAGGAGGGTAAAATGGGGGGCGGAGGAGGCTGGTGACGAGACGGGGGAAATTGTGACGAAATGGAGGCGAGAAGTGAAGGAGTTGAAATATGTCTGTGAGCGTTAGGTTGGCGGGTGGGAACGACTTAAGGACCCCTTGAAAAAGGGGGTGTCAACATTGGTGGATGGGGGGGCGTGCCGGAGCGGCCAGGGTCGGTGCCAGATGACGACAACGCCCATGAACAGACACCAGCCGACGGGAAGACGGCTTGAGCACGGGCGAGGGGCCGGGAACGGCGTTCTCCCGAAGGGGAGATTTTTCGAGATGGCGGGTGGTGGGAGACGCGGGCTTCCGGGCGTTTCACTGATAAGGAGAAACGCCGGGAAGATTCCGCGAGGTTGCCAGCCTCGCGGGGCGTCATGCGTGCGGGCCGGAAGCGGCCGCTGCCCAAATGGCAGGGCGGCGATTTAAGGCGGCGAGCCAGCCCGGATTCCCGACCGGGCCGCGCGCCACCCCGCAGCCGGGCACCGCACGCACGGGGGAGGTTATAGCAGAGAACGGGGCTGGGGTGGTATCACTGCGTTGGCTGCGTTGGTTGCGTTGGCTAGGTTGGCTAGGATTGCTGGGTTGGCTGCGTTTGCTGCGTTGGTTGGGGGGAAGTGAGTGTTTTGGTGCGTAGTGTTTTAGTGCTTAGTGGGAAAACGAACGGAAAATGCTGGTTTACTGTGAGGCAACGACAGGCGTGAAATGGCTGGTTGGATGAAGGTCGAGTGCTGGAAGGTTGCGATGGCGATTGTTTCCATGGCAACTAATAGGCGTTATCACGCGCTTGACTTGGAGGGGTGGCGGGTCAGGGTTGGGGTATCGTTTACGAATATTGGCCAATGCAATCGGATCGTTCCATTAGGTGGCTGCGGGTTCTGGGGATTGCCATGATTGTGGTAAATTTGGTGCCGTTGGGTTATATGCTTGGGGTATTCGTAA
>CAZDAQ010000157.1:1449-7025 GCA_964503425.1 uncultured Opitutales bacterium | reverse complement strand
CGGTCCCTCCTCCACAATCGTCCGCACCACCGCCTCGTCGCACAACCCGTCCCCCGCCACCAGCGTGTCCCGCACGTGCGAATTAAAATCATCCATCTGCGAGGTCACCGCCGCAATCCCCCCCTGCGCGTAATTCGTGTTCGATTCCGCCCGGTCCTTCTTCGTCAAAATCAGCACCCGCCACCCCTGCGCCGCCACCTTCAATGCGAAACTCAACCCCGCAATCCCGCTCCCCACGACAATCACATCGTAAACTTCACCCCCCCGTTTAATCGCTTTGCTCATTCGCTGATTTCGCTGCGCCCTCTTTCATTTTCTAATTTTGAGTTTTTAATTCCCTCCGCCTCACATCTCCAAATTGTCGATCAGCCGCACGTCGTTCAGCCACACCGCCACCATCAGCAACCCCTTCCCCGGCTCCACCTCCCGCAGCGGCGCCATCGTCTCCCCGTCCACCAGCGCCACGTAAATCACCCGCAGCCGCCGGCTCTGCGACAAAATGTGCGTCACCTCCGCCAGCACCCGGTCCACCGACCGTATCCCCTCCTCCACCAGCCGCTTCCCCTCCCGCATCGCCTGAAAAATCTTCCGCGCCTCCCCCCGCTGGTCGTCCGTCAAATACCGGTTGCGCGACGACATCGCCAGCCCGTCCGCCTCCCGCACCGTCGGCATCACCAGCACCTCCACCGGCAGCACCAAATCCGTCACCATCTTCTGGATGATCGCCGCCTGCTGCGCGTCCTTCCGCCCGAACACCGCCACGTCCGGCCGCGTGATGTTGAACAAAATGTTCACCACCGTGCACACCCCGCGAAAATGCCCCGGCCGCGAAATCCCGCACAACCCCTTGCTCAGCCGCTCCTCCGTCACATACGTCGAAAAACTCGCCGGATAAATGTCCTCCCGCTTCGGCGCAAAAATCACGTCCGCCCCGCGCCCTTCGCACAGCTTCGCATCCGCCTCGAACGTCCGCGGATACTTCGTGAAGTCCTCGCTCGGCCCAAACTGCGTCGGATTCACAAAAATGGACACAATCACCACGTCCGCCTTTTCCTTCGCCGCGTCTATCAGTTGCAAATGCCCCTCGTGCAGCGCCCCCATCGTCGGCACCAGCCCGATCAGCTTCCCCTGCGTCCGCAGCGCGATCGCCGCCGCCTGCATCTCCGCTATGCTCTGGATGATTTGCATGAATGAATACCCGGCCCGCCCCCGCGCGCCCTCCGGCCCGCGCAAGCTTGCCTTTCCTCCACCTTTAGGAAAAAACCGTCTTTCCCACAAGCACCGACTCACCCTCCCGCTCCCTTTTCCCTCCCTCCCCCGCTGCTGCTTCCCGTCCCCATCCCGCCCGCTCTTCCTTTTTTCATTTTGAATTTTAAATTTTAAATTGTCCCATGGCCCCCGCCTCCACGCCTTCCTTCGCCGCCCCGCCTTTCCGCGGCGCCCTCTCCACGTTCCTCCACCACCCGGTCGGCCAGCGCCTCCTCTTTTTCCTCGTCCTCCTCGCCGTCTGCCTCCCCATCTACGCCCCCGCGCTCGACCGCTTCTTCGCCGCCGACCAAATCATCTACTTCGCCGACCTCCGCAACGACACCTCCCTCGCCGCCGGCCTCCAGCGCTGGGACTATTCCAACTCCCGCATCTACAACCGCGGCGACGAGCTCCTCTACCGCCCCCTCCTCTTCACCGGCCTCGCCCTTGAAAACACCTTCTTCGGCTACAACTACCGCGCCTGGAACCTCACCTGCCTCCTCCTCCATTTCCTCGTCGTCTGGATCCTTTACGAATTCCTCCGCTTCCTCCACCCGTCCATCTTCGCCGCCGCCTTCGCCCTCCTCTTCGCCGTCTTCGCCGCCGATGTCGAGCTCGTCATGTGGAACCACCTCAGCGGCTACCTCCTCGGCTACGCCCTCATCCTCGCCGCCCTCTTCGCCGCCCGCCGCGCCGCCGTCGCCCCCTCCCCCAACCGCGCGCTCCTCGCCTACGCCGTCATCATCACCCTCGCCATGGGCTTCTACGAAATGGCCGTCGTCACCGCCGTGCTCGCTCCCCTCTACCTCTGGTTTTCCCTCCGCGAAAAGCCAGCCTTCCGCTTCCGCCCGCTCTTTTTTGCCTCTGTCGTGCCCCTCTGCTGCTTCGGCATCCCCTACCTCGCTCACCTCTTCAATGGCCGACACCTGCTCTTCACCATCACCCACCCCGCCAACGAGCAAACCCCCCTCATCATCCGCGCCGCCTCCCTCCCCGGCACCTGGTTCCTCCGCCTCCTCAACCCCTGGTATGTCGAATACGCCCTGCGCCCCCTCTACCGCTTCATCGTCGTCCATGTCGGCAACATTGATGTCCTCGCCCAGACCACCTTTGTCTTCACCCTTCTCGCCGTCCTCGGCCTCTTCTGCCTCAAACCCCATCCTCCCTTTTCCCCCGGCACCCGCCGCTTCGCCGCCCTCCTCGTCACCCTCCTCGCCATCTACACCGTGCTCAACAGCGTCGGCCGCGACTATGCCGAGAACAACACCTACTACGTTTACTTCTTCGCCCTCCTCGGCGTCGTCCTCCTCTACTCCTTCCTCGATTTCTCCCGCTCCACCCGCCTCGCTCAAACCCTCGCCCTCGCCATCCTCGTCGTCTTCATCGCCGCCAACGCCGTCCGCACCCTCGAAATCTCCCGCGATGTCCAGGCCAGCACCCAGGAGCCCAACCGCTACTTCGACCATATCCAGGCCTTCGTGGACCAGCACCGCAACGAACCCGGCTTCTCCTTTGCCATTCTCGACACCCCCAAGAAAACCGACCCCACCACCAAAGTCTGGCTCGGCTACAGCTATTCCTCCAAACCCATCATCCTCCCCTACTCCGCCCTCATGTATCTCCGCTATTACGACCCCATGCACCCCAAATACGTCCTCAACAATGGCCAAGTCCCCGCCCTCCGTGCGCCCGACGCCCCGCTCCTCCCCGCCCTCCCCGCCCCCCGCAACAGTTAGCCCTCGTTCTCCCCCCGCGCCGTCCGCATCTTATCCCCTTACTCCCGCTTGCGTTTCCTCTCGTCCCTTTTGCATTTTTAATTTTTAATTTTTAATTCTGCTCCCCCCATGTCCTCCTTCCTCCAATCCCTCTTTGCCGACCGCATCGGCGGCGCCCAATACGGCCTCTCCACCGCCATCTACAAATTCGAAAAAATCAAACGCGCCAAAGCCGCCGCCCGCGCCGCCAATCCCGACGTCCCCCTCATTGACCTCGGCGTCGGCGAACCCGACGAAATGGCCTTTCCCCAGGTTGTCCACGCCCTCCAGCACGCCGCCGCCCAGCCCGAAAACCGCGGCTATGCCGACAACGGTGCCGCCGAATTCAAGCAAGCCGCCGCCCATTACCTCCACCGCGTCTTCAATGTCACCCTCGACCCCGAAACCGAAGTCCTCCACTCCATCGGCTCCAAAGCCGCCCTCTCCCTCCTCCCCGCCTGCTTCATCAACCCCGGTGACGGCGTCATCATGACCACCCCCGGCTACCCCGTCTTCGGCACCCACGCCAAATACTACGGCGGCCAGGTCTTCAACCTCCCTCTCACCCCGCAAAATAACTTCCTCCCCGACCTCGCCGCCATCCCCGCCGACTTCCTCAAAAAAGCCAAAATCCTCGTCCTCAACTACCCCAACAACCCCACCGGCGCCTCCGCCACCCTCGGCTTCTTCGCCCACGCCGTCACCTTCGCCCGCCAGCACAATCTCCTTATCATCCACGACGCCGCCTACGCCTCCCTCACCTACTCCGGCCATCCCCTCTCCATTCTCCAGGTCCCCGGCGCCAGGGAAGTCGCCCTCGAACTCCACTCCCTCTCCAAATCCTTCAACATGACCGGCTGGCGCATCGGCTTCGTCGCCGGCCACCCCCTCGCCGTCCGCGCCTACGGCGACGTCAAGGACAACTCCGACTCCGGCCAGTTCCTCGCCATCCAAAAAGCCGCCGCCACCGCCCTCAACCACCCCGAAATCACCACCGCCATCGCCGCCAAATACTCCCGCCGCATGGACCTCCTCGTCGCCGCCCTCACCCCCCTCGGCTTCGCCGTCAAAAAACCCTCCGCCTCCTTCTTCCTCTACGCCCCCGCCCCCAAAGCCGTCACCGAAGACGGCGCCCGCACCACCTTCGCCAACGCCGAAGACTTCTCCCAGTGGCTCATCCGCGAGCACCTCATCTCCACCGTCCCCTGGGATGACGCCGGCTCCTTCGTCCGCTTCTCCGTCACCTTCTCCGCCCCTGGCGGCGAACCTGCCGAAAAATCCGTCCTCATCGAACTCCAAACCCGCCTCGACGGCTGCAAGTTCGAGTTCTAACCTCCCGCGCTCTTCTCTTCTTGAGGGACGCGCGCCGTCGCGTCCTTCCTTCCCCGTAGCGCGGCGCTCATTCCCCCTTTTCCCAATTTTTGTTAGTCATTCCCTTCCAACCGTTTAGGCAAAATGGACATCGCCAGATGGGGCGAAAGCCAGCGATTGCCACGAGTGAGTGGGAACGGGCTTAAGGGGTTTGTAAAAGGATGGGAGAAAGACTTTATTGGCAGGCGTTACTATAACGTTGCAGGGAGTGGTGTACTGGAGTTAATTCAAGGCTCCACGGTGCCTCTTGGGGTTCAGGGCACGCGGAATGCTTGGAGGCTTTGCTTATGAAGACGTTGCTTGCTGCTCAGTTGGCGTTGGTCAAACGGTTGGTGATTCTGGCGGGGGCGGCGGCGGCGCTGTTCGCGGCAAGTGAGGCGCGGGGGCAAGACACCTGGACAGGCGGGAATGGGACGGCGGACTGGCAGGACCCGTTGAACTGGGACGGGGGCACGGTGCCCAGCGGGACCACGGCGGTCATCAACACGACGACGGACCTGTGGCCGATATTGAGCGGGGGGACGGGGAGTGCGGCGGCCTTGACGGTGGGGCTGGACGGCTCAAGCGATGGCAGCACGTCGCTGTTGATCAACGGCGGGGCGAATTTGACGGTGGGGGCGCGAATAGTCGTGGGCTCCGGCGATGGGTCAACGGGGTCAATTCAAGTGGATGGGGCGGGGTCGATTTTATATGGGAGCGCAATCACCAACTCGATCGGGCGCTTTGGGAACGGCACGCTGCTGGTAACCAACGGTGGCACCGTGGACCTGGTCGGCATTGACCTGAAGGTGGGGTATTTTGGAACGGGCACCGGCATGGTGACGGTGGACGCGGGGACGATGCAGAACGTGGGCCCGCTGGCGGTGGGCTATGACGGCAACGGAACGCTGACGGTGCAAAATGGCGGCAATGTAAGTGTGACCTCGTTAACCGTGGCGGATGACGATGCCGGCAGCGTGGGGACTTTAACGGTGAACGGAACGGGGTCGGTTTTCAATTCATCGGGTACCTCGGTCATCGGGGGAAGCGGAACCGCCAACGTGACGATTACCAATGGGGGCGTATTTAACGGCACGGGGGGGGTTACGCTTGGGACGATTGCGGGGGCCAATGGGAGCGTGACGGTGGACGGGAGCGGCTCGTAGCTACTGCTGAACGGAGCGGACACGGATATCGGTGAAGCCGGCAATGGGACGCTGACGG
>CAZDAQ010000157.1:0-1349 GCA_964503425.1 uncultured Opitutales bacterium | reverse complement strand
GTGCAAAATGGCGGGAACCTGACCGCGAGCATCGTGGAAATCGGCGACCTCAGCGGGGGCAACGGGGCGATGCTGGTGACCGGAAGTGGCTCGGTGATGAATGTCACCACGGAGCTGGTGGTGGGTGACAGCGGAAACGGAGCTTTGGCGATCAACAGCTCGGCAATCTGGGACAATGGCGGCGGGCTGGTGGACGTGGCGGACGCGGTGGGCTCGAACGGGGCGATCGTGGTCAACGGGGGAATTTTTCAGAACATCAGTGCCTTTGACGTGGGTTGCTGCGACAATGGGACGCTGGCGATCATCGGCGGGGGTTTTGTGTCGGCGCAGACGATGGACATCGGGGTGAGCATGAGCGCCAACGGCTCGGTGTTGGTGAGCGGGGCTGGCTCGCAACTGAATTTGACGAGCGGGCCGGCGACGACGACGCTGTTTGTGGGCGATGCAGCTACGGGAGCGCTGCTGGTGAGCAACAGCGGGGTCGTGGATGGCGGGGGCGGAGACGCGGTGGTGGCGAGATTGAGCGGGAGCTACGGGAACGTGACGGTGGACGGCGGGACGATGCAGAATTTCGGGACTTTCACGGTGGGTAACAACGGGGCGGGTAATTTGACGGTGGAGAACGGGGGGAATGTGACGGCGTCGAGCATGACGATCGGCAACGGTGGGAGCAGCCAGGGCAATGTGACGGTCACGGGGCCGGGGTCGGCGGTGCATTTGAGCGAGGGAGCGCTGACCGTGGGCAACTCTGGCAACGGGACGCTGACGGTGTCGAACGGGGCGCTACTGGACAACGGCGGGATGGCAGCGACGGTGGGGTATACCGCCAGCGGGAACGTGACGGTGGACAACGGGGAGTGGGCGAACATCGGCGAGTTGAATGTGGGTTACAACGGGGCGGGTAATTTGACGGTGGACCACGGCGGGAATGTGACCGCGGATGATATTTTTCTGGGGGCGAACGGCCTGAGTTCCGGTTACCTGACGGTGAACGGGACGAATTCGATGGTGATGCTGACGGACGGGCTGTTTGTTGGTGAGAATGGATTGGGGGAACTGGATGTGAAGAACGGGGGCAACCTGTCGGCGGGCTCGGCGGCTTTCGGCTATTATGCCGGCAGCTCCGGCAATGGGACGGTGGATGGGACAGGCTCGCTCTTGACGGTGGCGAACGCGCTGAATGTGGGTGAGACCGGCGCGGGGAACCTGACGATATCCGGCGGGGGCGCGGTGATGGCGGAGGGGAGCGTCAACGTGGGCGACCAACTCGGGGGTGTGGGGAATGTGGACGTGACGGGCACGAACTCGACGCTGACGGCGGAGTCGACTCTCGTGGTGGGGCCGTTTGG
>CAZDAQ010000156.1:0-7133 GCA_964503425.1 uncultured Opitutales bacterium | reverse complement strand
TTGTTTTGCTGGGCGGTTTCCAACACGACGGCATGAAACGCACACACCATTGTGGAGAGTTGAACACGGCGCAGCTCGGGCGCGAAGTCACCCTGATCGGGTGGGTGAACGCAGTGCGCGACCACGGCGGCCTGGTGTTTGTGGACTTGCGGGACCGCGAAGGCATCACGCAGGTGGTGCTGGACCCGCAGGGCGCGGCGTTTGCGGCGGCGCAGGCGGGGTTAAAGGAGGAGTCGGTCTTGCAGGTGACGGGCAAGGTGGAAGCGCGACCGGCGGAAACCGTGAACACGAAGCTGGCGACGGGGGCCATTGAGGTGGTGGCGGCGAGCGTGATTGTACACAACGTGTGCGCGACGCTGCCGTTCCCGCTGGATGACGAACTGGCGGACAAGGTAAACGAGGACTTGCGGCTGACCTACCGTTATCTCGATTTGCGGCGCCCGCGGAACCTGGCGCTGCTGAAGTTGCGGAGCAAAGCCGGGCAGGCGGTGCGGCGGTATCTCGATGAGCAGGGGTTTTTGGAGGTGGAGACGCCGGTCTTGTTCAAGAGCACGCCGGAAGGGGCGCGGGAATTTCTGGTGCCAAGCCGGTTGAACCCGGGGCAGTTTTACGCGCTGTCGCAATCGCCGCAGCAATACAAGCAGATGCTGATGGTGGCGGGGGTGGAGAAATATTTTTCGCTGGCGAAGTGTTTTCGCGACGAGGACCTGCGGGCGGACCGGCAGCCGGAGTTCACGCAGATTGATTTGGAGATGTCGTTCATTGAGCGCGAGGACATGTATGCGCTGATTGAAGGGCTGCTGAAGCGCGTGTGGAAGGCGACGCTGGACGTGGACGTGCCGACGCCCTTCCCGCGGCTGGCGTATCAGGAGGCGATGAACCGCTACGGCGTGGACAAACCGGACACGCGGTTCGGGCTGGAACTCAAGGACTTATCGGAAGTGTTCCGTGGGTCGGCGTTCAAGGTGTTTGGCGGCACAGTGGAGAGCGGCGGGGTGGTGAAAGCGATCAATGCGAAGGGGCTGGCGGACATCACGCAGGGCGAATTGAAGGGGCTGGAGGACATCGCGAAGACCCTCGGGGCGAAGGGGCTGGCGTTTATCAAGGCGGAGAAGGGCGAGTGGAAATCCCCGATCCTCAAATTTTTCTCAGAGGCGGAAAAGGCGGCGCTGGCGAAGCAACTGGAGATTGCGGATGGGGACATTGTGTTCTTTGCGGCGACGACGTGGGACCGGGCGTGCGCGATTCTGGGCCGGATGCGGCTGGAAGCGGCGGCGTTGCTGACGGCGCGCGGGAAGCTGGCGATTCCGGCGGGGCAGTATAATTTCCTGTGGGTGGTGGATTTCCCGCTGATGAGCTACGACGAGGCGGAAGGCCGCTATTTGGCGACGCACCATCCCTTCACCGCGCCGGTGGAGGAAGACCTGGCCCTGCTGGACACGGACACGAAAAAAGTGCGCGGGCAGCACTATGACGTGGTGCTGAACGGCGTGGAACTGGGCGGCGGGAGCATCCGCATCCACCAGCCGGAGGTGCAGAAAAAAGTTTTTGAGGACGTGCTGAAGATTCCAGCGGACGTGGTGGAGAGCCGGTTCGGCTACATGCTGCGGGCGTTCCAGTTTGGCGCGCCACCGCACGGCGGGATTGCACTGGGGTTTGACCGGCTGTGCGCGATACTCGGCGGGCGCACGAGCATCCGCGACGTGGTGGCGTTCCCGAAGACGCAGCGCGGGCAGGACTTGATGGCGATGACGCCCGGCGCGGTGACGGCGCGGCAGTTGAAGGAGGCGCACATTGCCGTCACTGCCGAAGCGGAGTTGGGTGCGAAAGGCGCGGCGAGCTAGGAATTTTGCTGCGGGAAGGGATGGCGGGTGGAGGCGATGACCCAGTTTTCATAGGGCTCGGAGACGGACGAGGCCTCGACGACGATCCATTGGGGCACCTCGTAGGGGTGATGACCGCGGAGCCAAGCAAAGATTTCCTTGGAGCGGTCCTCGGGGAATTTCACCCAGAGGCGCCATTCGGTGGAGCGCTGCTGGAGGCCATCCCAATGGTAATGGGAGACGATGGGGCCGTCAATGTTGACACAAGCGGCGAGGCAGGTGCCCACGAGGGTGGCGGCGAGTTTTTCGGCGGTTTCAGCGGAGCCCACGGTGGTCCAGCCGATGAGAATTTTTTGATGGGGCATAAGGGATGAAAGAAAGGATTCTACGAATAATCCGGGGAAAAGTCTTTCAAAAACGCGGAAGTGTGATATGGTGGTGGATAGACCTTCTGCTGTGTTCGAGACCTCGCAAGTTCTCTTCCCTGATTTATATATAATGGGAGCTCGACCCCGAGTGGTGGCTGCCACGCCGTAAACCGGAAGGCAAAAGCCGCTTGGAGAGCACCCACTTGTTCAACCAGAGGTATAAGAGAAGCTTTATTAACGGCACGCGTGGAAGGTCTATTTTTTTTGGCGAAATGCGGGAGTCAGGCGCGGAGGGAGTGGAGTAAGGAAGAGTGGTCCGGCGCAAGCGCCGGCCCAACGATGACGACGAGGGTCAGGCGCGGATGGTGTATTTGCTGGAGGCGGTGAGGGACTGCTGGAGGGCGGTGAAGGCGGCGTTGACCTCCTCGTCAGTGAGGGTGCGTTCGAGGGAGCGGAAGCGCAGGGCGAAGGCGAGGCTCTTCTTGCCCTCGGGCAGGCCGGTGCCGGTGTAGAGGTCGAAGACGGCAACGGACTCGACGGCGACAGGCGGCTTAACGGCGGCGCGGGCGGCGGCTTCCACATCGCGGCGGACGGATTCGGCAGAGGCGGTTGCGTCCACGACAAGGGCGAGGTCGCGCGACGAAGGCGGATACGCGGAGAACGGCTGGAGGCGCGGGCGGGCGTGGGACCGGGCGAGGAAATCGGGGCGCACGAGAAGCTCGCCAGCGAAGACGAGGCCGTCGAGTCCCTTTTCCTGCGAGAGCGCGGGGTTGACGAGGCCGGTTTTAATCTGGAAGCCCTGCTTGACCCAGCAGGCGGATTCGGCGGCGTGGCCGGATTGCCAGAGTGGACGCGGGCCGACGGGCTGGAAGTCGAGCGCGGCGACATCGGCACCGAGGAGGCGGGCGGCGAGTTGGGTGGAGAGGGCTTTGGCGGAATAGAAATCGGGCGCGGGGGCGGCGCGCCAGGAACGCTCGCCAGAGGAGGCGGGGAGGACGAAAGCGACGGCCTCGAGTTCGAAGAGCTTGCCCTCGTGCTCGCGAAAGACGCGGCCAGATTCGGAGAGTTTGGGGAGGCCGTTGCCACGGTCGGCGTTGAGACGCAGGGCATCAAGCAGGCCGGGGACGAGGGAGGGGCGGAGGGCGCTCATCTCCGAGGTGAGCGGGTTGGCGAGGGCGAGGAGCGCGGGGACGGCATCGGCGTGCCACTTGTGCAATTCGGCACTGTCGCGCAAAGTGTAGTGGGTGCATTCGGCGAAGCCCTGGGCGGCGAGCAGCTCGGCGGCGCGCAGGCCGAAGGTGGCAAGCGGGTCGTCCTCGCGGTCGAGGCCGGCGACGGTAACGGGGGCGGCGGGAATTTTGTCCGTGCCGTGGAGACGGAGGAATTCCTCGACGAGGTCGATGGGACGGAAGACCTCGCCGCGCGCGCTGGGGACGCTGACCTTCCAAGGGGAACCGGCGGCGCCGTCGGTGACGTGGAACCCGAGGCGTTCGAAGACACCGCGGATGTCGGCATCGCTGACGGAGAAGCCGAGGCGCTCGCGGACGAAGTCGGGAGTAATCTCGATGACGTGGCCGCTGCGCGGGGGCGCGCCATGGACGAAGGCGTGGGGCACGACGGCGCCGCCGGCGGTTTCGAGAATGAGGTCGAGTGCGCGACGGGCGGCGAGGGTGGCGCCGGCGGGGTCAACATCGCGGACGAAGCGGTGCGAGCTGTCGGTATGCAGGCCGAGGAGACGGGTGGCGCGGCGGACGGCACCGGGCTGGAACCAGGCGCCTTCGAGCACGAGGTCGGTGGTGCCGGCGTCGACTTCGGCGTCGATGCTGCCCATGACGCCGGCGACGACGAGCGGGCGCTCGGCATCGGCAATGACGAGGATGGAAGGGTCGAGGGTGCGCTCGCGGCCATCGAGCGTGGTAATTTTTTCGCCAGCGGCGGCGGGGCGGACGATAATTTGCGTGCGGCGAATTTTGGCGGTGTCGAAGGCGTGGAGCGGCTGGCCGGTCTCGAGCATGACCCAGTTGGTGACGTCCACGACGTTGTTGATGGAGCGCAGGCCGACGGCTTCGAGGTCGCGCTTGAGCCAGGCGGGGCTGGGGCCGATTTTCACGCCATGGACGGCCCAGGCGGTGTAATAAGGGCAGTCGGGCGAGGAGACGGTGACTGGGGGATTCTCAATGGGCGGAGGCTGGAGGGCGGGATTGGCGACGGGCGCGGGGACTTGCAGCGGCTGGCCGTAGTAGGCGGCGAGCTCGCGGGCGACGCCGAGGTGGCTCCAGCAATCGCCGCGGTTGGCGGTGATTTCGAGCGTGAAGACGGCATCGGGCTCGGGGAAAAGCTGGTTGATGGGTGTGCCGATTTCCGGCCGGGCGTCGAGAATGAGGAGACCGCCGTGGTCATCGCCCAGGCCGAGTTCCTTCGCGGAACACATCATGCCGGCGCTCTCGATGCCACGCAGCTTGGAGAGCTTGATCTTGAAGTCGCCGGGGAGGACGGCACCGGGCAGGGCGACGGGCACGCGGTCGCCGACCTTGTAATTTTTCGCGCCGCAGACGATCTGGCGCGGGGGCTCGGTGGGAGAGGTTTGGACGGAGCAGACGGAAAGCTTGTCGGCGTTCGGGTGCGGGGCGGAGGAGAGGATTTCGCCGACGACGATGTTGGGCAACTGCGGAAGGCCCTTGAGTTCGGTGGATTCGACGCCGAGGCCGAGGAGCGGGAGGACGCGCTCGATTTCCGCGGGCGTGGCGGCGCCGAGGTTGACGTATTTTTTGAGCCAGGAGAGAGAGACGCGCATGGGCTGGCAGTTAAAAGTGAAAAGTAATAGGCGAAAATGACGGAGAAGAATCGGGTGGTCAGGCGAACTGGCGGAGGAAGCGGAGGTCGTTTTGGAAGAAGTGGCGGATGTCATCAATACCGGCGCGGACCATGGCGATGCGCTCGAGGCCGAAGCCGAAGGCGTAGCCGGTCCATTCGTCGGGGTTGAGGTTGCAGGCCTTGAAGACCTCGGGGTCCACGAGGCCGCAGCCGCCGAGTTCGAGCCATTTGTTGGAGAGGCGGCCAAGGTCGGGCGACTGGAAATCGAGCTCGAAGCTCGGCTCGGTGAACGGGAAGAAGGACGGGCGCAGGCGGATTTGCGCGCCGGGGCCGAAGAGCCCGCGGACGAGGTAGTCGAGCGCGGCCTTGAGGTCAACGATGGTGACGCGGCGGTCCACGCAGAGGCCCTCGACCTGGTGGAAGTTGGCGCTGTGGGTGGCGTCCACATTGTCGCGCCGGAAAGTGCGGCCCGGCGCAAGGACGCGCAGCGGGGGCTTTTCCTTGAGAAGCGTGCGGATCTGGACGGTGGACGTGTGCGAGCGCAGGAGGTAGCGCTATGAGCCGTGGCGGGAGACGTTGCCGACGGCGGTGGCGTCGGGGAGATAAAAAGTGTCCTGCTCGTTGCGGGCGGGGTGGTCGGCGGGCGTGTTGAGGGCGTCGAAGTTGAACCACTCGGTTTCGAGCTCGGGGCCGTCGGCCAGGGTGAAGCCGACCTTGCGGAACAAGGCGCAGACCTCGCGACGGGCCTGGGTGAGCGGGTGGATGAGGCTGGAGGAAGACGGCGCGGAGAGGGTGGGGTCTATGGCCGGGCCGAGCCGGGCGGTGAGCTCGGCGGCTTCGAGGCGGGCGAGGGTTTCGGCGTAAAGGGCTTCGAAGTGCTGCTTGAACTGGTTGATGAGCTTGCCGGCGAGGGGGCGTTCGGCAGGCGGGAGCGCGCCGACGGTTTTCATGACGGCGGTGAAGGCGCCCTTGGGGCCGGAGAAGCGGGCCTTGAAGGCCTCGAACTCGGGGCGCGAGGCGAGGGCGGGGGCGGCGGCGCGGGCCTCGGCGAGGAGGGCGGTGAGCTGGGGGTCCATGAGGATTGCTGAATTCTGATTGCTGATTGCTGAATATTAAATGCAAAACTTCGGGAAAAATTGGGCGGGGCAAAGCAGGTGGGCACGAGCAGGCAGCCGGCGGGGGCCGGGAGTTGCGGGGACCGAAGGGCGTCCGGAGGGGACGCGGGGCCTGGCTTTACGCCTTGGCGGGGGCGGGCTGCTTGGAGGCGAGGGCGGCCTTGGACTGCTCGATGACCTGGGCGAAGCCCGCGGTGTCGTGGATGGCGAGCTCGCTGAGCGCCTTGCGGTCGAGGACGATGTTGGCGGCCCTCAGGCCGGCCATAAACCGGCTGTAGTTGAGGCCGGCGGGGCGGACGGCGGCGTTGATGCGGGCGATCCAGAGGGCGCGGAAGTCGCCCTTTTTGCGCTTGCGGTGCTTGTAGGCGTAGATCTGCGCGTGCTGGACGGCGTCCTTGGCATAGCGGAAGAGGCGGGATTTATTGCCAAAGTAGCCCTTGGCTTTCTTGAGGACGCGTTTGCGGCGCGCCTTGGTGGCGACGGCGTTGGTGACACGAGGCATGGGAAGAAGAAGGTTGGAGGTGGGAGCGTGGAGGAGGGAGTAAAACCCAAAGAAAGAAGGGGAAGCAAGAAATGGGTGGCGAACTAGAACGCGAAGGGCATGGCTTTGCGGAAGTTGGCGGCGTGGCCGGGGGCGACGGTTTTGTCGCGGCCGGACTGGCGCTTCTGCTTGGTGGACTTGTTGGACAGCAGGTGGCGGCGGCCAGGGGTGCGGCGGAGGATCTTGCCGCGGCCAGTGACTTTGAAGCGCTTGACGATGGATTTCTTGGTTTTTTGCATGGCTAGAGCCGGGAACGGCATTCGTTAAAAGGGTCAAAGAAACCAGAGAGGGGGCGGGTTGTAAAGGGAAAAGCGGGGGGTGGGATTACTTGCGAGCATGCAGGGAGCAGGCAAGCTTTGGGTCGGGTCAAGGATTAGATGAAACGTTTCATCAGTTAGGCGGTTGAATCAAGCAGATGAAGCGATTGATTATGGCGGTTCCCGTCTTATTGTCGAATGAGCTACAGTCGAGG
>CAZDAQ010000155.1:0-7275 GCA_964503425.1 uncultured Opitutales bacterium | reverse complement strand
CTCAAGGATGGCGAACTCGACTTTGACGACGGCGTGCTGGCTCAACTGGACTACGTCGTGGCCGCCGTGCACAACCGCTACGGCCAGGGCGCGGACGAGGCCGCGATGACGCAACGCATCGTCCGCGCGCTCGAGCACCCGCGGGTGACCATGCTCGCCCACCTCACCGGCCGGCTCCTTTTGGAACGCGAGGGCTATCTGGTCAACGTCGAGCGGGTCATTGACGCCGCCGCGGCCAACGGGAAAATGATCGAGCTCAACGCCAACCCGCGCCGGCTGGACATGGACTGGCGGCACTGGCGCCGCGCCGCTGAAAAAGGCGTTCTGTGTGTCATCAATCCCGACGCCCATTCGCCCGAGGGCTTGCAATATGTCCGCGCTGGCGTCCGCGTCGCGCGCAAAGGCTGGCTCACCAAGGAGCAGGTGTTCAACACGCGTGAGCTCAAAGAAGTTCGCAAATGGCTGCAACGTCACGCTGTGCAGTGAACAGCATTACAGCAGCAACCCCGCCAGTCCGGTGAAGGACAGCCCGGCGAGGCACGCTGCCGCCACCAGATCGCGTCGCCAGCGGCCACGCAATAATTCGCGCAGGCCGTAGGCGGCGAACCACAGGAAAAACGGCAACCCGGCATACAGGTAGCGCGCGTCCAGATAAACGAGCGCATGCACGAACCAAAGGGTCAGAAAAACGGAGCCAGCCAGCACCAATGGGCGCTCGCGCCGCCACCACGCCAGGACGAACCCATAGGCCGCAAGCGTGTGGAGCACCACGCTCGCGAGCACATAATACCCCACTACCCAAACCGCGATGGCCGAGGGGCGGTCGGCGACTTGGTAAAACAAAAACGCCCGGATGAACCGCCGCGAATCGCCCGTCCAGAAAAACAGCAGGTTGGCCGCGACATTTTCAAAATAGACCGAGGGTTGGGCGCGAAAAATTTCCCACGCCCGCGCTTTCAGCAAGTCGTCCATCGGCAGGGTCATGGTCATGAAGGCGTCGCCGCGGCTGGCCGCGGGCCCCAATTGGCTGGCCGCAAGTGGCTCGCCGTTTTCGTGCCACTCGTTCACCCAGGGAAAATTGTCCGAGGTCGGGTGCAGCAGCACATCCGTCATCGGCCAGAACGCGGCGCCGGTCTGCGCGTTGACGGGAATCACCCGCCCAGTGCGCTCGAAATTGCCGAGGGTGCGGGGCGCGATCGTCAGGCCCATCACGACCACGCACACGGCCCAAGCCAGTGCCCAGCGCCGCCATTCGTCGCCGCGCAGCCACCACAATGCGAAGGCCAAAACCGCCGGCAGCGCCAGGGTCATCGGTCGGGTCAACGTTGTCAGCCCCGCGGCCACACCCGCCAGCACGACCCAGAGCCACAAGATCCGCGGCGAACCGAAGCCATTGACCAAACACCAGCTCGTCAACACGAGCAAAACCAGGTGGAGCAAGTCGTAATGCAGGTAGCCCGCGAGCACGAGCGCGAGCGGATGACAGCCAAACGCCAGCGCCAGCACGCACGCTGCCGGTTCTTCCATCCAGCGCCGGGCCACCAGAAAAAATGCGGCGGTCGCCACGCCGAGCAAACCCGCCTGCGCGAGATACACGGGCCAGTAGCTGTCGGCATGCAAGCCGCCCGCGAGTCCACCCACGATGCGCAGGAACGCCACGTAGCCCGGTGGCCGCAGCAGCGAGGAAGGGGCATTCGGCGTCTGCGCCAGTGCGACATATTCCTCCGCCTGGTGCAGTTCGAGCGGCTGCCACACGGTGGCCATCAGCCACGCGGCAAAGCCCGGCACCAGCAGGCAAATCAACAGTCGCACCCACCGTCCCGAATCAGCCCGCGCGGCTGGGGCCGGTTGCGCCGCCACGCGTTCATCTCCCATGCGCGAAGGTAAAATTTTCGCGCGCCCGCGTCAAATCCGTTCCCCGAAATCATCCGCACCGGCAAATCGCAGTTGCTAAAATGCCCCGTTTCAGCGATAGTGTCATTATGAAATCCACTGCATTGGTGTGCCATGAGTGCGGCCATGTCGGCAAGATGCATGTGACATGGGTGAAGGCTGGCCACGCGCAAACGATGGTGTTTTGCGAGAAACATGCCATGGCTGCCGGAGTTCTCGACCCGCTGGGTTACGGCTTGCTGGAAAGCCTGGGCCTGGAGGCTGGCGCGCCCGCGGATGGCGCGGTGCGCTGCCCGGTCTGCGATTGCAGCCAGCGCGATTTCGAGCGGCAGGGTCGTTTTGGCTGTCCCGCCTGCTATGGTGCTTTTGCCGGCTTGTTGCCTCCCATCCTGGGCCGGATGCATCGCGGCTCCCGGCACCGGGGCAAATTTCCCCAGCGGCGCTTGGATCCCGCGGTGGTGCGCCACCGCCTTGGGCAGTTGCAGGTGGAACTGCGCGACGCCGTGCGTGAAGAGCATTTCGAGGGCGCAGCGCAAACACGCGATGTCATCGCCGCGCTCCAGGCCAAGCTCGCCTCTCCCGCGCCCGCGGCGCTACCCGTGTTTCCTCCTCCGCCCGCGGACTCCGGCGCGTGAATATGCATGGTTCGCGCCCGTTATTCCGGCGGCCGCAAAAAGGTTTGTGATAAAGCCCGTATTGGGGCATGACGAATAGCGCTTTGGGATCCAGGCCATTGACTCGGACCGGCCTCCCTCCCGCTTACATTCTTGCGACATGTTTCAAGCCGCTTACTGGTTGTTCATCTCCACCGCCATCGGGGTGCCACTCATCGGCAGCCTGTATGTCATCGTCACGCCGACGCACAAGCTGATCGAGACGTGGCAAAACTGGAAGATCTCTCGCTCCCACCGTCCGCTTAAGGACGAGCATTTCAAAAATTTGCCCGGGACGATCCGTTTGTGCAAATTGCTGGGCGTGGTGGTGGTGATGGCCTGTCTTTTGTTGTTGGCTTGGATTTTCATGTCCCTGGCCGGCATGCAGGCCGCGCCGTAGCACCCCTTGTGCATGGCGGAAGCAGGTTGCCAGCAATTGCATCGGGCGTCAGGCTGCTACCCATGATCGGACGGGGCCATCGTCTTTGGCAAGCGCTCGCGGAGCGCTGGCGCTGGTTTTGGGGTTTGCCGCCGCCAGGCGCCGACACCGCGACCGCCGCCCGCGGCCGGCAGGGGGAGGAGGCTGCAGCCGAGTTTCTCCGCCGCCATGGCTGGACCATCGTGGCGCGCAACTGGCGCAATGGCCGTGACGAGTTGGACATCGTCGGGCGCGATGGGCCGGTGCTGGTCTTTTGCGAGGTGCGCACCCGCGCGGCCCAGGCCGTCGTGCCCGGTTACTTTTCGGTGACGGCCCGGAAAAAACGTGCCGTCGCCCGGGCGGCGCGGGCGTATTTGCGCGGCCTGGCCGAGCCCCCGGCGCATTTTCGCTTCGACATCGTCGAGGTTAGGATGTCTGATAATGCGGTTTCGGACGTGACGCACCACGCCAACGTGCCGCTTTTTCCCAAACACTTTCACGCCGCCCGCACGGCTGACTATCGGCCTTTTTCCCATGGTTGACCCACCACGCCACCCGTTCCTCCAAGGTTTGAGCAAGCACCGCGGCTCCCCGCCGACGGTGGTGGTCATCTTCGGCGCCTCGGGCGATTTGTGCGCCCGCAAGCTCGTGCCCGCCATTTACAATCTGGCGGTGGACAACCTGCTTTCCGCCGATTTTTACCTCATTGGCTATGGCCGCAAGGCCATCCCGGATGAGGCCTTCCGGCAGGAAACCGAGGAGGACATCACAAAGTTTTCCCGCCGCCCGCTCGCCAAGGATGTCTGGGGCCGCGTGCAGGCCAACACGTTCTACCAGCAGGGCGGCTACGACGAACTGCAGGCGTTTGAAGCCCTGGGCCGCCGGATCGACGAAATCGAAAAAAAGCTCGGGCGCGATTTGCAGAGCGTATTCTACATCTCCACGCCGCCCACGGTGTTCAAGCCCATCCTCGAAAACCTCGGCGCCAGCGGGCTCGCCCGCCGGCATGTCGGCACGCCGCTGGCCTCGAAAATGATCATCGAGAAGCCCTTCGGGCGCGATTTGGCCACCGCGCAGGAGCTCAACAGCATCATCCGCCACCAGTTCGAGGAGCAGCAGGTTTACCGCATTGACCATTATCTCGGTAAAGAGACGGTGCAGGACTTGTTGGTGCTGCGTTTTGCCAATACGATTTTCGAGCCGTTGTGGAACCGGCGCTATGTGGAGTGCGTGCAGATCACCGTCGCGGAGGACCTCGGCGTGGGTACGCGCGGGGGCTATTACGACCAGTCCGGCGCGCTGCGCGACATGATCCAGAACCACACGATGCAGTTGGTTTCGCTGGTGGCGATGGAGCCGCCGGTGTCGCTCGGGGCCGAGGACATCCGCGACGAAAAAGTCAAGCTGCTCAAGGCCATCCAGCCCGTCAGCCTCAAGCCCGAGGGCGGCGATATCGTCCGCGCGCAATACACCGAGGGGCTCATCAACGGGCAAAAGGTCCCCGGCTACATGCAGGAGGCGGACATCCCGGACACGTCCTTCACCGAAACCTACGCCGCCGCGCGCCTCTCCATTAACAACTGGCGCTGGCAGGGCGTGCCGTTCTACCTGCGTTCGGGCAAGCGCCTGGCCCGGCGCGTTTCGGAAATCGCCATCCAGTTCAAAAAACCCGCGGGCATCCTGTTCGCCGACAGCGAGCGCTTCGATCTCGCCGCCAACACTCTTGTCATCCAGGTCCAGCCCGACGAGGGCACGACTTTGCTCATGAATTCCAAGGTGCCCGGCCTCGAGACACGCACCCAGCCGGTGAAGATGTATTTTCGCTACGCCACCACCTTCGGCTCGAACACGCCCGAGGCCTACGAGCGCCTCATCCTCGACTGCATGATCGGCGATTCCACCCTCTTCATCCGTGGCGACGAAACCGAGACTTCGTGGAAGCTCTACTCGCCCATCCTCGACTTCTGGGCCGAGAACGGCAAACGCGGCCTCGAGAACTATCCCGCCGGCTCGTGGGGCCCGCTCGCCGCCGAGCGCCTGCTCTGGGAGCAGAAGCACGAGTGGCGCCGCGCCGGGCCGTAATTTTAACAGCCTATCTTCTTTCCTTGCCACCATGCTCACGCTGTTTGATGCGATGCCCGGGGTTGTGATGCCGGTGGTTGACGTGCTCAAGACGCTCTCCCGCATGTGGCAGAACGACGCCGCGCCGGGCGCCGAGGCGCCATCTGCCTTCCGCGCGTCGCAGATGAACCTCGTGCTCCAGTTCGGGCTGTCCACCCCGGCGGACGAGGCGGTGGCTCTCTTCAACCAGGCCATTCAATTCGCCCAGGTTTACCCCTGCCGCATTGTGGTGCTGTGCCCCTTGAAGGACGGGCACCGCGATTTGTTCGTCCAGGGAAAATTGTTTTCCCAGTGCTACATCGGCGTGAGTGCGCGCGAAATGTGCTGCTGCGAGGCGCTGGTGCTCGGCTATCCGGTCAACGGCGTCGGCTTCCTCGAAAACCAGGTGTCCGTCTGGCTCGAAAACGATTTGCCCGTGTATCACTGGATGCACCGCGTGCCCGCGCGCCGCATCGAGGAGTTGTATCTGCCCTACCTCAAGCTCTGCACGCGCGTTGTTTACGATTCGTCCATCGAGGGGCCGGAATACACCAAAATCCACTGGCCCAAGCCCGAGTCGGTCATGGACCTGGCCTACGCGCGGCTGTTGCCCGCCCGCCAGTCCATCGGCCAGTTTTTAAGCAGCTACCCGCCGCTCCTGCTCGTGCAGCAACTCCTGCGCGTCGAGTGCCGCCACGCGCTCGAAAACGACGGCGAGGCGGAAAATCTCCTGCACTGGCAGGAAGACTGTCTCTCCCGCTGCGCTAAAATCACCAAGGAATACGAGGACGTCGCCTTCATGACCCGCGCGCTTGACCCCGCGTCGCCCAATGCGCTCGAGGTTGAGTGGGTTTACGACGGCGGCAAAAAGCATTTCCTCTGGAGCCATGAGAAAAACAGCAACTGCGTGCGCATCTCCGCCGATTTCGGCAAGGGCGCCATCGAGCTGCCGCAGCAGGTCAAACCCATGCCCTCCGAGCGCATCCTCGCCGAGGCGCTGTTCTTTTAGTGGCTTCCCCGCCGCTCGGCAAAATTCAACTTCCTCCCCGGACCAACCCCCCATGCGCATCATTGCCAGCGACTACGGCACTCTCCATGTCGGCAGCCTCGACGACACGTTCCGCGAAATCGTCTCCGGACTGCGCCAGTCCCTCTTCGGCCACAGCGGGCCGATTTCCGTCGGCCTTTCCGGCGGCTCCACACCCAAGGCCTTTTACGAATGGGCCGTGCGCGAAAAGGCGCTGCCCGACACCATCTGGAAAAACTGCCTGTGGATGACCAGCGACGAGCGCCACGTGCCCTTGTCATCGGACGACTCGAATTTCGGCAACGCCGAGCGGTTGATGTTCCAGCCGCTGGGTGTGCCCGCCTCGGCCAAGATCCCGTGGCCCGTGGATCTGCCACCGCAGGAGTGCGCCGCGGCCTTCAACAAATTGTGGAACGCGCGCTTCGGCCCCACCCGCGGATTCGACGTCTGCTACCTCGGCATGGGTGACGACGGTCACACAGCCTCGCTCTTCCCGGGCTGCCCGCTCATCGGGTCCGGCCTCACCGATAACTTTGCCGCAGTCGAGTGGCCGGGCCGGGGCTGGCGGCTGACCATCACCGAGGCCGGGCTGGCGAAGTGCGGGCGAGTGGTCGTCCTCACCAACGGCGCGGGCAAGGCCGCGGCGCTCAAGGCCATTTTGCGCGGTCCCTACGACCCCAAAAACCACCCCTCGCAAATCCACCGCGCCTACGCCAGCCGCGTGACCTGGCTCGTGGACGAGGCCGCCGCCGCGCAATTGTGACCCGTGCTGGTTTCCCGCGCCCGGTCGGATAACCACCCTTGCGCTTGCGCCGGACCCCCGGATGGGTTTAAGGGTATGGGTTCGCCATTATTCCATTCCTCTTTCCCAGCACCCTTTGCATGAGCACCTCCGCCGATACGCCTCCGCCAGCCGACCAGCCGCAGCCCACCCAGCCCGCCGACAGCGCGGGCGCGCTCCTCGCCCAGTTGGAAGCCGCGCAGGCCGAGGCCGCCAAGTTTAAGGACCAGTATGTCCGCTCCCTGGCCGACCTCGACAACTTCCGCCGCCGTGCCGCGCGCGAAAAGGACGACCTCCGCCGCGCCGCCACCGCCGCGCTGCTCGAGGACCTCGCCCCCGCGCTGGACAACCTGCGCCTCGGCCTCCAATCCGCCATCCAGGCGCACCCCGAGGCCAAGGCGGT
>CAZDAQ010000154.1:0-7305 GCA_964503425.1 uncultured Opitutales bacterium | reverse complement strand
CCTATCGGTTCCTCCTATCGGTTCCCTTAGGAGCGAAACAGGGCGCGCGTTGCCGCCGTATCCGGATATTCCAGACGGGTCATCGGGCCGGTAAGAAAGACGCCATTTTTGTAATACATCGTCTTGAGAGCGAGATCGAGTTGAGGTGGTGAAGCAAATCCACCCCAGACATTGGGCGCGTCGGATTGCTGTGGCGCGTGAAAAACTCCACAGGGCGCAAGAAGACAATCCAGGGTATCCACTGCCAATCCCGCCCCCGGAGCTCCCATATAGGCATGGCCTTTTCCCGCCCAGAGAACCAGGCACTCGTCCGAAACTGGGTGCGTATGCGCATATTCCGCTTCCTGCTCGCTGAAGCAGAAATTAAAGCCCGCGGTGCGGCATCCCGCCCCCGGCCAGATTACCAGGACGGCAGGACTTCCGAGGGCAGCAAAGGAAGTCCCCCTGAACATATTAAACAACGCCCCTTCGCGTCGAATATCCTCCCGCTTCCGTTGCCATGCACGGACATCCGGCTCGGTCTCGCGGTATTGCAAAGCAAGCGGCGCCTGAAGCGTTCCGGTATCGGCATTGAGTCCCGCATGAAAGCAGGCATCGAAGTTCATGACACCCAAGGCGACGTGGTAAAAGCCCGCCTCGATATACAAATCGAATTGCGGCGGCGTGATTTGGGAAACCAACACGAAATTGTCCGCGCACCCCTTGGCATTTCTTACCGCGTGCTCCACGCCCTCGGGAAAATAAGCAATATCTCCGGGCTCCAGAGAAACCCAGCGACCAAGCAGGAAGGCCTCTCCCTTACCGGCGACGCAGACCAGTATTTCCTCCGCCAGCGTGTAAGCATAACTGGCACTTTCCTCGCCGGCCTTGAGCGTCAATACATGCACGCTCTCCGTCTGGTATCCGTTTCCCGGCCAGGCAATCAAACGCGTATGAATGCCTTGCGCCTTGATAACAACGCCTTCATTCAAATTGCCGATCGCGCCGTGGTCTCGAATCTCGTCATGGGTAAAATACTTTGCCTGATGTTCGGGGGATGCCATCCCATGAGCCTAGAGAGCTACAGGACTGCCGTCGATCTATTCTCCGGTCGTCCACTTAACCCGCCACGCCCCCGGGTCCGGCAACCCTGAAAAAGCAATTTCCTATCCGTCACGTTAGCGCATCGTCGAGTCAGTCGGCTTTCCGTCGCGTATTTTTCCTTGAGGGCTTCGATGATGGACGGGGTGGCGTGAATTCGCCAGCTGGGCAGGGTTAATGGCAGCGGTTTTTGGGCATTGCCTGTCTGGGGGTTTTGCCTTATCCGGGTTCTAGCCGAGTTACGGTGCTCCAAACGTAACGTCATAGAATCGCTCTCCATGCAATTTCGCCGCCAACTTTCCCGTGGACAGAAATTGCTCATTACCGCCCCGGCCGTGGCTGCGGCGGCGCTGCCCATGGCGCAAGGAGTCGTCATATATACCAGCGTGAACGGTGGCGCCGGCCTCACCATCGTGGGCGGTGTGGACACCGCCATAGGATTTAATCCCTTCACAGGCACTTCTTTCATCGGTTCCGCCTATCACCCTAGCGCCATTTTTAATTTATACTTTAATAATTATTCTGACGCGCGGTATCCTATACTAATCTCGGGCAAAAAGGACTATTTTATGGTGAGCGGAGGCTATGTCTCCAAGCTATCCGCGGGCAAATTGATTGATAATTCCGCCACTTTTGCCGAGGACGCTTCAATACACCTCTCCTTATATTTCGCTGGTAGCTACCACGGACCATGGGCGGGCGGCGGCAATGGCTACATAGGGATGAGGGACATTTCGGGCAATTACGGGTGGGCGAACGTGACCTATGTGCAGGGAACCTCCCTCACGCTTTACGGCCTGGCCTACGACGACACCGGCGCCGGCATCCAGGCAGGCGCAGTCCCCGAACCGGCCGACGCCGCGTTGCTCGGCGCGCTGGTGGCGGGCTCGGCGGCGGCGATGGCGGCGCGGCGGAAGCGGAAGCTGGCCAGGGCAGCGTAGCGCATCCGTTTGACCAAAGACGGCTCTTTACCCTCATTCATGAAACCGAAACTCCCCCGCTCCCTGGGCAAAAAATTTATCCGCGCGGCACCCTTGCTCACCGGGGCGGTGGCCGCGCCGATGGCGTCGGGGGCGATCATCTACACATCCGTTAATGGCGGGCTCGGCCAGACCATCAGTCCGGGCGCTCACCTTTATTTCAAAGTCTCGGCTCCCGCCTCAATTCATCCTACGTATATGTCCGGAGACGAATTTGAGATGGCATTTAGCTACGATAACCCCGACCTGCCGACTTTCAGCAAAGCTCCTAACTCCACCTCCCTTGTGATTGGGTATACCGGGACGCCTACCGGTTATGTCAGCAAATTGTCTTTCGGGACGACTATCAGCGGCAGCTCCCCACAAACCGTTTTCGGCTACTTTTCGAGCTATGGCAAAGGACCATGGGCGGGTGGCGGCACGGGTTACGTTGGGTTAATTATTGGCAAAGGCGCCACCAGTTTTTACGGCTGGGCCAACATCACCTATAATTCCAGCCTCAACGAACTGACCCTTTTCAGCTTTGCGTATCAGGACGACCGCTCGGCCATTCAGGCTGGCGCGGTGCCCGAGCCGGCGGAAGCGGCGATTGTCGGCGGGCTGCTGGCCGGTTCGGCGGCGGCGTTCGCGGCGCGGCGCAAGCGGAAGCTAGCCAGGGCAGCGTAGCTTCCCAATTTGGCCAAAGGCGGGTCTTGCCAGGTGGGGGCTGGGTGATACAATGCGGGGAATCGTTTCATGCTGATGCGGTGGGTTGCGTCAGCGACGCTCCGAGTCAGGGCGACTCTGAAAAGGCAATTTCATCCCGTTGAAGACCCCCTTCAGCACCCTGTTGGTTCGCGTCGGATTCGTCATGGCCGCCGCGGGCACAGCTTTTCTCATTGGCCGGATGCAGCAGGTTGAACCGATAAACGCAGACGGCAACCCCATCACCGCCGCGGATGCCTCGCGCCCTCCTCCACTCACGCGTGAGCAAACCCTGGCTGACCTGATCGCTGGCAAACCCGTGAGCCAGTTTCGAACCACCGACCTGCCCTACCTCCTGGAAAACGTCTCGCTACTTCCCCCAGGGCCCAAGCGCGACGAGCTTGTTCATAGTCTGTTATTTATGCTCCAGAATGCTGACCCGGCCAACGCGTTGGCACTCGTGGGCAAGGCCCTCTCCGACCCTGCCGAGCGCGACGCCTATATCAAGCGAACCCTGGTCATGGCCGCGAGTCGCGACCCTCAACTGGCCTTGAAAGAGCTGGCCAAGCTACCCCTTGGTCCACAGACCCCGGAGGAATACGCGGCGGTATTTGATGGCTGGGCTTCCGACCCCGGCGCAGCCGCGGCGGCCGCTGCAGCCGCTGCGGCTATACCTATCGGTGAGTCCCGCGCCCGTGCACTCAGGGCCGTCAGTGACGAATGGTCCCGCGAGGATCCCAAAGCCGCTTTAGACTGGGCCAGCGCTTTGCCATCCACCGATTCCGTCGCACTTAAGCAGGCCTTGATTGAAGCTGCCGCGCAGCAGCCCGCGCTCGCCGCGCAATACCTCGGCGACTTGCAGGATGCCTCGGGCCGGGCCGCCGCCATCTCGGCGATTGCCGCAGGCATGGCGAAGACCGACCCTGGCGCGGCCCTCGACTGGCTGGACCAGACTGCGACTGGGGCGGCCTACGATAACTCGGTCAAGAGCATCCTGGCCAGTTCCGCCAGGTCCGACCCGGCGGCGGCGGCCATGCTCTTGAATAAAATCACCGACCCCGGCGACCGCCAAGCGGTCATCGCCAGCCTGGCCGGCACCTGGGGCAAAGCCAACCCCCAAGCCGCGCTGGCCTGGGCGCAAACTCTGCCGGATGCCGATGCCACTTCCCGGAGCGCGGCACTAAGCTCGATTGTCGCCAGTTGGTCAAAAAGCGATCCTGCGGCGGCGCTGGCTTTTGTACAAAACTCCCCCGACCCGACAGCCTATCTGGCGGCAGCGCCGACCCTGGCCCAGGTCATGGCGCAAACCGATCCGCAGGCGGCGCTGGCATGGGCGAACAGCCTGCCCGCCGGCGCGGCCAAAGACCAGGCCCTGAGCAACGTATTGGTGCATCTCGCGCAAGGAGGAAATTTTACCGATGCGTGGAACACAGCCAGCGGCCTGCCCGCCGGCCCCGGCCGCGACCTGGCGATGAGCAACGTCATTGCCGCGCTCAGTTCCAGCGATCCCGCCAAGGCGGCGAGCCTGCTTGGACAAATGGATCTGGGCGGCGCGAATCTCACAGCGGTGCAAACCATCGCCACCGCCTGGATCCAGCAAGATGCGCAGGCCGCCACCCAGTGGATCAACGGCCTGCCCACCGGCAACCAGCGCGACGCGGCGGCGACACAACTGGTCATGGCGGAAATCCCCACGCGTCCGGCGGACGCGATGGCCCTGGCCAATTCCATCAGCGGGCAAAAAGCCCGCGTCAGCGCGGTGCTCCATGTGATCAAAAGCTGGGGCAAAGCCGATCCGACGGCCGCCCTGGCCGCCGCCCAGACGGCGAATGTGCCGGCTGACCGCCGGGCGACCATCGTCCAATCCATTATTCAGGGCCAGCCTCCCGCCAGCGGCAATAACTCGAATTGAAAGCATGGAAAATTTTCCCCACTGCGCCCGAACGCGCCATCCTTGTGGAACAAACCACCTAGGCTATTTTTTCAATCAAAAAAGCAATTTCCGATCAGTAACCGCCCGCGCATCCATTTTTTAAGCTGATGAAAGCCCCGTTTTATCGCCCTATGTTCTGGCCGGTTTTCATCCTGGGCGTCGTGACGGCAGCGTATTTTCTTGGCCGCACTCCGGACACATTTAATATCAGGGCAAGGTCATTACTCGCCGCCCAGCCGGCGGCCCCGCAGAACTCGCATCCGGCGGCCCCGCCCGCCGTCACCTACCTCACGGTTGATCAGGCTCATGACGCCATTGCCGCCATCCTCGCCGGTGTCCTTCCGCATGGAACCAATAGCAAGGAGACCGCCCTGATTTTTCTTATGTATCAAATCAAGCCGGGCGACATTCCGGGTCTCGTCGCTGCGCTGCATGATCTCGCCCCGAGCAAATATAAGGAAATGGCCGTGAGGAACCTTCTCGACAAACTCACCTCCACCGATCCCGCGCTCGCTCTGTCCCTCAATGGAAATTTGGACGATCATACTGATCGTGAGAATTTTATCTACAATGACCTCATCGCGTTGGCCAAACTGAACCCCCAACAAGCCCTGAGCGCCCTCGCCACGCTCGCTCCGGGCGATACCCCTCAGCGGGCCTATCTCGCCATCTTCCTCGGCTGGGCCCAGCAAAACCCCGCCCAAGCCGCCGCCGCCGCCGCCAACCTGCCGCCCGGTCCGCAGCGCGACCAGGCCCTCCGAGCCTCCGGCGCGGAGTGGGCGAGCGCAGACCCGCAGGCCGCCCTGGCTTGGGCCACCAGCCTCCCCTCCACCGACTCCGCGATCTTCAACGGCATGGTTAATCGTGTCGCGGGAATCGACGCCGAGTCCGGCGCGATGACCGCCCCATTGGGCAACTCCTACCTGGACAAAGTCACCGACCCCACCGACCGTGATCGAGTAATCTACACGATTGCCACCGCTTGGGCCAGTGGCACCAAGCCCGACCCCGCCGCCGCGCTGGCCTGGCTCAACCAAGTGGCCACCGGCGTCACCTACGACACCGCGGTCAACAACATCTTCTCTAACCTCGCCAAAACCGACCCCGCCACCGCCACCACCCTCCTCAACCAAGTCACCGACCCCGCCGCCCGCCAGGCCCAAATCGCCACCCTCGCCGGCACCTGGGCCACCACCAACCCCCAAGCCGCCCTCGCCTGGGCTCAAGCCCTCCCCACCACCGACGCCACCTCCCGCAATTCCGCGCTTAACTCCATCGTCAGCAATTGGGCAAAAACCGACCCCACCGCGGCCCTCGCCTTTGTGCAAAGTGCGCCGGACCCGTCCGCATTCTCTTTGGCGGGGCCGGCGCTGGCCAAGGCGATGGCGCAAACTGATCCGCAGGCAGCACTGGCGTGGGCGAATAATCTTCCCGCCGGCGTCACCAAGGATCAGGCCCTGAGCAATGTGCTGGTCAGTGTCGCGCAAGGGAATTTTTCCGACGCCTGGAACACCGCGAGCGCGCTGCCCGCCGGCTCGGGCCGCGACCTGGCGATGAACAGCCTGATCTCCACGCTTAGTTCCAGCGACCCGGCCAAGGCCGCCAGCCTGCTTTCACAAATGGATGCCGGCGGGGCGAACGTGACCGCCGCCCAGACCATCGCGCTCACCTGGATGGAGCAGGATCCGCAGGCGGCGTCCCAATGGATCAACACGCTGCCGCAAGGCGACTCGCGCGACATCGCGGTGACGCAGTTGGTCTATGTGGAAACGGCTTCGGACCCGACGAGCGCCATGACATGGGCCAATTCCATCGCCGGGCAAAAGAGCCGCGTCAACGCCATCCTGCACATCATGAAAAGCTGGGGAAACTCGGACCCCACCGCCGCAATTGCCGCCGCCCAGACGGCGAATGTGCCGCCAGACCGCCGGGCGGCCATCATCCAGTCCATCACTCAAGGCCAGCCTGCTGCCGTCAGCAGCGGCACTAATTGAAAGCTTCGACTGGATTTGATTCGTGCGAAATCCATCCGGCGGCCAAAGGCGGGTCTTGCCACGCGGGGGTTGGGGTGAGATAATGGGCGGGAATTGTTGCTTGCCGATGGCGCTGGGGTCTCCAGTGCAAAGTGAGTTAACTTATTTATCATCTGGCATTTACCTTAGTTTTGAACGCGGGGAGGGGGAGGCTTGTCCCTTGAGTGAACCCGCCGGACTTTTTTTCCATCATGGCCCTTTTCAGCAAACCCAAGTATTCGACCGTTACGGTCAAGAAGAAGGACATTCCGCGGGGGTTGTGGGAGAAGTGTCCGGTGAGCGGGGAGATTGTGTATCGAAAGGAGTTGGAGAAGAACTGGAACGTGGTGCCGCAGAGCAATTACCACTTTCCGATAGACTGCCACCGGCGGGTGCAGTTGCTGGTGGACGAGGGGACGTGGAAGGAGCATGACACAGGGTTGCGGGCGTCGGACCCGCTGGGGTTCACGGGGGAGGCGGCGTATGGGGACAAGCTGGCGCAGCACCGGAAGCGGACGGGTTTGACGGATGCGGTGATCGTGGGGATGGGGGAGTGGGAGGGGATGGCGGTGAGCGTGGCGGTGATGGATTTCCGGTTTTTGGGAGCGAGCATGGG
>CAZDAQ010000153.1:0-7320 GCA_964503425.1 uncultured Opitutales bacterium | reverse complement strand
CCATGGGAACAAAACTCAAACCCCAAAAACCACCTCCCATGCAAACCCTAAACGCTTCCGGCTGGACTCCAATGGTACTGACTCGGTTATGCTATCGGTCGAGTAGGCTTTCATTCAGGCGGTCAACGCGCAGGTGTCGTGCCCGTCGTTGACCGCCCCATGTCATCTATCAGTGACAAAACCTGCCCATGTTGAAAAACCTCACGTTTGCCTTGCGGATTTTGATAGCTTACGCGGTGCTCTGCGTTGCTTGCTTTCTGATGCTGCGCACCATTGTTGGCTACACCTCCTTTAAGGATAACGTCCAATTTTTGGTCCTCAAACAGGCGTATGTGCACAATGCGGTTTGGAAAACCGCATTCTACATCCATGTCTTCTCAGCGGTGGTGGCATTACTGGCGGGGTTCACCCAATTTTCTTCGGACTTCTTGCGGGACAGCCCCAAAGCCCATCGCCTGATCGGAAAAATATACGTGGCGAACATCGTGTTCATCAATTTTCCAGTAGGGTTGATCATGGGCGTATATGCGAATGGTGGATTGCCCGGCAAGACCGCATTCCTGCTGCTCGATATTCTTTGGTTTGTTTTTACTTTAAAAGCGTATTCGTGCGCTCGGAAACGGCGATTCGCTGACCACAAAAACTATATGATTCGGAGTTATGCGCTTACCTTCTCCGCTATCACATTGCGGAGCTGGAAATTAATTCTTTCCAATACGACCGCGATTGATTTGGGCGAGCTCTATGTGATCGATGCGTGGCTTGGATTTATGCCCAATCTCGTGGTTGCCGAGATCATCATCCGCTGGAAGCGCGTCTTCGCCAGACCGTCTTAACGTCCGAAGACGAGCGGCGCGGCAAAGCTCAGAAGGATGCCAAGGCTGACAAACACGGCCACGAAAACTGCAGTAAATCCGACCAACTTTGACTGGGGGATTCTCTCTTTCCACCACCGTTGACAGATCGCATTCGCCACAAGAAACGCCCCCGTACTACAAAGTAGCACGCAGATCAAAAGAATGGCGAGTCCGAAAAGCATGGCGATATAATCGTAAAACCAAAGTCGTATGCACCGCAACTACTGTAGCCCGATGCATCCTTGGGGGCGAGCTTATTTGGAATAGGTCGGCGTGTTCGTTCACTCCCCACGCCCGAACTCTGGCAACCCCAAAAAAGCAATTTCCTATCAGTTAACCATTGCCTGTTCGGCGCGCCCCCGGGTTTATTCAGGCCCTCCGCCCATGACCCCGCCCCCCCTCGACCTCCAGCTCGTCGGCCACGACCTCGCCCTCCGCTGGCCCGACGGCGCCGAGGACTTCCTCCCCGCCGACTTCCTCCGCGCCCGCTCCCCCAGCGCCGAAAACATCGGCGAGCGCGACATCTTCGGCCAGCAATACGGCGGCCACGGCCCGAAAGAATTCCCCGGCGTCACCATTCTCGGCTGGCGCCCCGTCGGCAACTACGGCATCGCCCTCGACTTCAGTGACGGCCACAACACCGGCATCTTCACCTGGAAATTCCTCCGCGAACTCGGCGACGATTGGCGTAAAAATACCTCAGCCTAAATATTTCGAGCAAACGCGCCAAGCCACGCGCCGGTTGGCCACCGCGAATCTGGTGCCCGTTCACTGCAGCTTCCAAGCCTCCAACTGGCTGACGGAACTCTTCCCGGTTTCCACCAATTGGCTGCCGGCGGTGTAGAGCGTTTTTCCGTCCGGCGCGAACCCCATGATCGAGACGCCTTCGCGGGAATGAACCTCCCAGCGTAATTCACCCGTGGCCACCTCGAAAACTCCAACGTGATGTTCATAGTTTATCGAGCCTTCCGGCACTGGAATATCTATGGAAATCACCGCCACCCAACGCCCGTCGGGCGAGACCGCCAGAGGGTTCAAACATCCGGTTCCTCCCCGCTCGGAGCCAACGTGGTAGGGAAATTCGCGCAGCAATTTCCCCGTGCCCACTTCCCACTGGCGCGGGTTGTCGGTGGCGGTTGTGGTGAACAGCGATTTACTGTCGGCGGAGAACGCCACGCCATTGACCGTGTCTGAGTATTGGCCCACCGTGCCGGTTACTGTGCCGTTGCCGGCATCAAGAAGATGGACCTGCGACGGCGAATTGAAACCCCCGCCGGCCGCAATCCACTGGTCATCGGGCGACAGAATCACGAGGTCGCCGCGGCCCGGGATTTTGCCATCTTGGCGGCGCCAGATTGACTGGCCCGTCACCGTGTCCAGGCATGTCAGTTCATTGGTTTGGGCGCAGACCATCCGCTTCGCCGCGCGGTCGAACGCGAGCGTGAAATCCTCGACGTTGGGATCAGTGATTTGCGATCCTCGTGTCAGGGTTTGCGCGGATAGGTTGCCAAGGCTCGATTTGCCGTCTTCGTCGAGCAGAAAAATCTGGTCGCCGCCGGGCGGAAACGACAGTGCCGTCCAGCCGGTGCTTTTCCGCATTGGGATCTGCCAGATGAGTTTGCCCGTTGCGGCATCGCGGACGTCCGCCTCAGTGCCTTCAACCAAGTCCGGCGTCGTTTCTAAAATGATTCCGACATAATGTCCGTCGTCCGAGACCGTGAATTTCATGATCTCTCCGGCGAAGTTTTCTGTATGGACGGGCTGGGTCAGAATGGTCTTCGCTGCCGCCGCGGCCACCGCCGCGACTTCCGGCAGTCCATACCGGCGGCGTAACAAGTTGCGCCAGCTCGCCAGCTCCGTGATTTCGTCGGGCCGGTTGGCGCTGGGCTGGTAATCATAAATGGTTCTCGCTTCCACCAGCGGCGCCGCCAGCCCCTCGTTCGCCATCGGCAGCAATTGTTCGAGTATCGGCCATCCGGCCTGCCCAAACCGTTCATCGGCCACCATCGCCTTGAGCAAATCCTGCGTGTCCGGCCGGCCTTGGGCCTTCACCTCGCGCAGAAAACTCCACGAGCCATCGGCCCCGCTGTTGGGATCACCCAGTGGTAACACCGCGTAAAACCAGTTGACCAGATAGGGAGCCTGCGCCGCCCCCGCCATTTTCCACAGACCGACTGCCAGTACCTCCTGCTGCATTTGCCCTTCAATATCCGAGAGTGAAATGCGGCCAATCGCCGCCTGCATGTCCGCCGCCGCCTTGCCGGGATCCTTCAGCCCCTTCAACGCGTTGGCCGCCGCCACCCATTGCTCGCCGGTGTCCTGCCACCCTTGGAAGTCGCGCTGCGAATCCGCCAGCAGCGCATCCGCATCACTGGGCCGCAACAATTCGCTCGCATTGCGCAGGATCAATCCGGCAATGCCGTTGTAAATCTCATTACGGCGGCCTGTAAGGGGCGTCTTAGGGGCATTTGGATCGAACGCCAAGTCCGGATCATCGCTCACCGGCTTGAGTTCCAGAAATCGCATCAACGCCTCCGGCCCAAGCGCCTTCGCCGTCGCAACTATCGTGGCCTCCGGCATGACATACGGGGCGTCGGGACCAATCTCGCCATACAGCGCATAAAGCAATCCCCACTCGCGCGCAGGGCTGGGCAACTGGTTAATCTCGGCGACCGCCCTTCGCACATCCGCCTCGTTTTGGGGTAATATCGGTTCCGTGAGGCGGGTGGCGCGCTCAAGTTTCACCAAAGACCAACTCGCGCACGCGGCGCGCTTCCCGCGCTCCGCCCAGTATCTGGCAAACAGGGCCGCCGTTTCGTCGCGCGCGGGCGGCTCCCCCTGATATTCGGTGTTGTGGCGCGGATCTGGCGCCACATTCGCGGCAATCAGATAAAAATTAATTAACGTGGCGGCGACGTCGCCCACGTTCTGCGGGCGCGACGACTCCTTACTGTCCTCGGCGAGCACGAAAGCGGGAAAGGTCGCGGCATTGTCGTTGATGAGCGCAGCGATCACCGGCAGATCCTGTGGGTCTTCGCGTTCGAACAATGCCCCAAGCGCCAGCGTCCGGATTTTGGGGTCCGGATCTTTAAGCAGTGATCGGAGTGCCGCATCCGCGTCCTTAAGGGCGCGCAGGTCGGTCACCAGTTGGATATGCTCCTGCGCCAACGATTTGGGCCACAAGCTGTCCGGCGGCGGCATGGCGTTCAACTCGCCAATGGACCGGATATCACTGTCAGGATAGGTCATCATCGGCCCGCGATTGCTGGCCAGGAACCTCGACTCAAAAAAATGTAACTTGGCGGCGATGCTCGCGAGTTTGGCGCGCACCACGTCTGGGTTGACCGTCGCGGAGGGCGCCGCTGGGGATACGGAACCCGTCGCTACTGTGGTCGTCGGGCTCGATGCAGCCGTGCCTGGGGCCGTTTGACCAAGCGCCGTGCCCAACCCCAGGAAAACCAGCAGGGATAAAAATCTCATCATGAGGGATGGGGCGGTCGGAAACAACGGAACGATAATCTTTCGCGCTACCAGTAAAACCCACCGTTTGGGCAATAGTTCCATCGCCTGCCTCATACCCGGTGCAAACTCGTCGGGCATTGCCCACCCCTACTGGCTTTTATTAGCGCTCATTTGCTGCATCAGCCCCGCTCGCACCGGTCCGTCCGGCATCTGCGAAACATAACTGCTCGCCGCCGCCGGGTTCGTGCGCATCAGCCGCGACACCACGTTGCCCACCGCCTGGTCATGCACCGCCCCGCTCAGGTTCTGATCCGCCCATGTCAGCGCCGCCGCCGGATCGCTCCGCGCCAAATTGTTCACCGCGGTTTGCGCGCTTTGGTCGCGCGCTGGCCCCTCGGGCATCGCGCTGACATACGTCAGCGCCGTCGTGGGATCGCTCCGGCTGATCTGGTTGATAATCTGGCTGGCATTGCTCGTGTAGGCGTCCCCCGTCGCATTTTTATTCAACCACGCCAGCGCCGTTGCCGGGTCGCTGGCGGACCATTTCTGCATAATTGTATTGATGGACGCGTCGCGCTCCGGCCCCGCGGGCAGGTTCGCCACATAATCCCCCGCGCCCTGCGGGTTCTGCATCGCATAATTGTCCAGCGCCCAGTGCAGCACCGCGCTGTGGTCCGGGCCGGGCGGCAGGCTCTCCGCCCACGCAAAGGCCTCCTGCGGGTAGGCCTCCGCCAACCCATTCGCCGCCTGGGCGATGGCCTCCGTCCGCTGGTTACCCGGCGGCAGTTGGTTGATCGCCGCCATCGCCGCCGCCGGGTCCTGCCGCGCCCACGTGCCGAACACGTCCGCATACAGCGACGGCGACTGCTGGTCCGCCGGCAGGCTGGTCAGCATCTGCAACGCCGTGCTCGGGCTTTGGTTCGCCGCGTTGCTGATGATCATGTCCTGTGCCGCCGACCGCGTCTGCGGGTTGTCTATCTGCCCAAGTGCCGCGAATGCCCCCGCCGGATCCGTGCGCGACCACCGGTCGTAAAGCATCTCCAAAGTGTTGTCGCGCCGCGGTCCCGCGTTAAGCGCCAGCGTCGCCGCCAGCGCATCCTGCGGGTTGTCGCCCTGCACCCACGTCGTCAGCACCGTGCCCATCAAACTCGCGCTAAACTCCTGGTTGTCGAGATTCTGCGCCGCCGTCAGCGCTGTCTGCGGGTCATGCATGCTCCAAGACTGGAACACATAGCCCAGCGCGTCGTGGTTGCCCAGGCGCTTGCCGGTCGTCTCGGCATAAACCTCCGCCGCCTGCGGGTCTGTCGCCGCCCATTTCCCGTAGGCCATCCGTAGGAAATTATTCTGGTCCACCGAATGCGGGCAGTTATACGCCTGGTCAATCAACGCCGCCATTTGCCCCGGCGGCGTCTTCTGAATCAAGTCCGCGAACGCCAGCATCCGCTCGCCCCCGCCATATTGCGAAAATATCCGGCCCAGCGGTCCCTTCGGGTCCCACGCCGGTCGCTGCGGCGTTCCCGGCGGCGCACTCCCTGAGCTGGCCGCTCCGGCGTCCGCTCCCGCTGTCGTATCCCCGCTCGCGGAATACCCACCCCCCGCCATTTTCACTCCCGTCAAAAAATGCCGGCTCCGGCCCGCCGCGCCCGCCACCCCCATTCGCTGCGCCTCCTGCTGCCGCCCAAACCGCAGCCCCACGCCAAACGCTCCCGCCAGCGCCAGCCCCGCCACCACCCCCACCGCCACATCCCGTTTCCACCCCGTCAGCCAGCTCCTGCGTTCCGCCGCTGCCTTCGGCCACGGCAGCTCCGGCCAGGGTTGTTCGGGTTCTTTCATCGGCTATGAGGAGTCAAAACCCGCTGGGAAAATCGCCTGTCGGCCATCCAATTGACGCCACCAAGCGATAAAATCGGACAAAATTCCCGCCTGGACGTTCCATAAAAGTAGCGTTGCCGGTTAAAAGACCGCCGTTTTCACTCTGTTTACCCCCGGTGGCACCGCTTATACGCCACCCGCGCCCCCGACGCCATCACGATCACATACCCAATCAACGCCCCCGCCAGCACCGGCAGCTTGTCCAGCTCCTGAATCGCCGCCGTCCGCTCAATCCACACCAGCACCCCCGCGCAACCCCCCGTCACCACCAACCCCAGCACCGTCCACGGCGTCAAATGATTCCACAACCCCGGCGCGCGCGCCGAGGGGTTCAATGTCGAGCCCGTATCGGGCGATGGGGCGGATTTGGAAACGTCGTTAGGCATTATCTCGATGATTTTTGCGAGACCCCGATTTTTCACCACCATAAAATCTTCATCGAGACATAAACCATTACACATCAATGATAAAAGCGCAATGATTTACGCGAGACATTATGGCACACAACGGTCCAATCCACTGAATCTTCCCTAACTCGCCAACGTCCATGCATTTCGCAATATTAAAAAATAATTCAAAACTTCCCTGACTCTGCTTGGGCCGCCACCCCCACCTCCCGAAAGATTTCCAAAAAAAGAACTTGTCGAACGCCCGCCGAAGCGTATTGTTCGCGGTTTTTCCCCTACTCGGGCCGGTTCGCCGGCAAGCGTGGGGGGAGAGAAACAAGGATTCTCTTGAGCAAAAAGATTTTTGCGAAACCGCTTGACGGACGCGCAAGTTTTGAGCTTAATTGACCCCTTGTCCCCTTGAACAGAGGGGTGCAGCCGATGGCCGAGCCGCAAGGCTCAACGCGCCATGAACGGTCGCAACAACAACGGTGTTCTTTGAAATTTACTTTGTGCGATTGAGCGGAACTCGTTCAATTATTTAAAAACGCCTAGTGAATACGCGACTGACAGCAGTACGCGATTCACTTGTAAAAAAGTAAACGTGTACTGATTCGTTGGTCGCCGTGTTCACGGGGCAAGTTAGTGTTAGTCCCGAATCGGCCAGATTAGGCCTTTCCGAGATTACTTTCGGAGAGTTTGATTCTGGCTCAGAGTGAACGCTGGCGGCGTGGTTAAGACAT
>CAZDAQ010000152.1:0-7339 GCA_964503425.1 uncultured Opitutales bacterium | reverse complement strand
CCTGTGTCCCGCCCGATCCTTGTAAAATCGGCTGAAAATATCTAGTCATCCGCCGATATTTCGCTATTAAGCTCGTCAATGAGTTCATTAATGGAGTAGCTTGGGGGGTTCAACTACCCCCTTGGCTGGGTGTTCGTGTCACGATGAATAAGTTCCTCCCCCACTTGCCTGCTTTTCGGCGCTTCCTCGGCGCCGGCCGCCGCACTGCGTTTACCCTGTTCCTTGCCTGCTTGGTCGCGCTCCCCCTCTCCGCCGCGGACGACTCCTCCAACGAGGTCTCCGTTGACCGCCCCGCCTTCACCCTGAAGTTCCCCTCGAACTGGAAGATGGACTCCGCCGCCAAGGACTACAACGCCGACAACAACTTCACCATCAACAGCGCCCATAACAGCTACATCCAGTTCAACCTCTCCGTCAAGGCCGCCGACCTCCAGAAAGTCCTCGACAACGCCGTCTTCAACCTCGATGGCCTCGCCATCACCACCCTCTCCAAGTCCGACTTCACCCAATGGGGCGGCTACACCGGCAAGGGCCTCCACCTCAAAGGCAAAATTCTCGACTCCTACCCCGGCGGCATCCGTGTCTTCGTTTTCAACTCCGGCGACCACAACGTCATGGTCGTCGAGCTCTATTACTCCAACGAACTCAGCCAGGTCCAGGGCGAGTTGGATTTCATCGGCCAGAACTTCAAGATGAAGAACTGAGCCTGCCCCCCGCGCCGCGTTTCCCGGCTTGCGGCGTCTCCTCTCCGCTGGTAAATCAGTCTCCATGATGTCGTCTGTTACCCCTTCGCTCCGCACCGCCTTTTTCCTCGCGCTCGTCCTGCCGTGCTTCTGCGCCTTCGCGCAGCCCCCGCACCCCGTGCCTTCCGCCCCGCCCGCGGCGGATTCCTCCGCCCCGCCCCCGCCTTCGTCCTCCTCGGGCTTGGCCGGTGCTCCTTCCGGCCAGCTTTTCTCCGGCGTGTCCGCTTCCCTCCCCACGACTTCTTCGGCCCCCGCCCCGGTCCTCGCCTTCAGTGACTTCGCCGCCGATTACACCCCCAAAAAGGACCTCTCGCAGCGCTGGCTTTCCGTCCGCGCCGGCTACGTCGAAATTGACCAGCCGCCCCCGGTCGCCCCGAACTCCACCACCGCGCCCGTCTTCTCCGTCACCACCCTCCCCCCCGCCGTCCTGAACAGCATCCATTTCATCGAATTGACCAGTCTCATTGGCGCCAAAAACCGCTACGAAAACGTCACCATGCTCGACCACGACCCCCATGGCCGCGCCCTTCCCTTTGTCCTCCCCATGGGCCAGATCATATACTTCCTCGCCCGCCAGGACACTGACAGCGGCCTCGACTTCGACTTTTATTATTACGACGCCAGTTCCCTCGAATGGTTTCCCAGTGCCGTGGATGACAAGCTCCTCCTCCCCCGGCCCACCGTCATTTCCCAATACCAATCCCTGAACGTCCTGCCCGACCACTACGTTCTCATGCCCACCACCGAGCACGAGGCCCCGCCCCATCCCGGCAGCACCGCCCATACCATTACGCTTTACGGCTATGTCGTCCTGGTTGTGCATCTCATTCAGGGCCCCCCGCCCACGACCACGGGCACTGCCACGACCCACAACCCCACTCCCGCCCCTTATTCGGGTGACGTCCTGGGTGTTCCGCCCTCCGATCCGGGCAGTCCCTTGATGTCTCCTCCGCCGTCCGTGCCCGCTAACCCCTAAGGCACATCCCCGTCGGCGAATCCTCCACCGCCGCCAGTCCCGCCGGCGCTCCAGCATAGACGAGCCTGCCTCCCGCGCGCCCGCCGCCCGGCCCGAGTTCGATCACCCAGTCCGCCAGCCGCACCACATCGAGATGATGCTCGATGATCACCACCGTGTTGCCTGCGTCGCGCAGTTTGAACAGCAGGTCCATCAGCCGCTGGATGTCCTCCCAATGCAGCCCCGTTGTCGGTTCGTCCAATAAATACAGCGTCCCGCCTTGTTGCCGCTTGCTCAGTTCCAAAGACAACTTCAGCCGCTGCGCCTCTCCTCCCGAAAGCGTCACCGCGCTCTGCCCGAGCTTCAGGTAGCCCAGGCCCACCGCGTCGAGTGTCTGCAATTTCTCCTGCAAGCGTGGCTGCGCGCGAAATTGGGACAGCGCTTCCGCCACCGTCAAATCCAGCACATCCGCAATGTTCAAACCCTTGAACCTTACTTCCAATGTCTCCCGGTTGTAACGCCGCCCGCGGCAGCTTGGGCACGCCACATGCGCGTCGTCCAGAAATTGCATGTCCAGCTTGATCACTCCGTCCCCCTGGCATCGCTCGCACCGCCCGCCGCGCACGTTGAACGAAAACCGGTTCGCCTTGTATCCGCGCACCTTCGCCAGCGGGCACTGCGCGAACAACTCCCGCAGCAAATCGAAAATCTTCGTGTAGGTCGCCGGGTTCGACCGCGGGCTGCGCCCGATTGGCTCCTGGTCCACCCGCACTACCGTCAGAAAATGCTCCAGCCCCTCCAGCGCCCGGTGCCGCCCCGGCACCGCCTTCGCCCCGTTCAGCCGGAACGCCGCCGCCTGCCCCAGAATGTCGTTCACCAGCGTGCTCTTCCCCGAGCCCGACACCCCGCACACCACCGTCAGCAACCCCACCGGAAATGCCGCGTCCACATTTTGCAAATTATGCTCCGCCGCCCCGCGCACCGTCAGCTTCCGTTTGTCGGGCGCCCGGTCCGCGCCGCTTTTTTCCAGCTTCACCCGTCCGCTCAAATACGGCCCGGTGTGCGAGCCCGGCGCGCGCATGCATTCCTCGGGCGTGCCTTCAAATAATATCCGCCCGCCCTGCGCGCCCGCTCCCGGCCCCAGCTCAATCACATGGTCCGCCGCGCGAATCATGTCCGCGTCGTGCTCCACCACAATCACCGTGTTCCCGTTCTGCCCCGCCGACCGCAGCCCCTGCAATGTCCGCACCAGCGCGCGGTTGTCCCGCGGGTGCAACCCAATGCTCGGCTCATCCAGCACATAAGCCACCCCCACCAAGCCCATTCCCAGTTGCGTCGCCAGCCGCACGCGCTGCGTCTCGCCGCCGCTCAGCGTCCCATATTCCCGCTCCAGCGTCAGGTAGCCCAATCCCACTTCGCCTAAAAATCGCAGCCGGTGCTCCAGCCCGCGCACCGCCTCGTCCACCGCCGCCACCAGCGCCCCCGTCCCGCTGCGCAACTGCTCCGCAAACGCCAGCGCGTCCTCCACCGTCAGCGCCATGCAGGCGTCGAAGCTTTTTCCTTGGAGTTTCACCGCCCGTGCCCGTGCGTTCAGCCGCCGTCCGTTGCAACTTGGGCACACCGAGCCCACCTGAAACGCCATCAGCCGCGCCCGTAATCCGTCGCTCGAGGTGTTCCGCCGCGTCTCCTCCAAATCCGCCAGCACCCCGCGAAACGGCAGCATCTCCGGTTTGTGATTCCCGCCGCGCAGCTTGAACGCAAACAGCCGCTCCCCCGCCCCGTGCAAAATCGCGTCCCGCGTCTCCGCCGGCAACTCCTTCCACGGCACGTCAGGGTCAAACGGCAGTTGCGACGCCAGTTGCCGCAAAATCGCATTCCGTTTGATGATCATCGCTTTCGACCCGAACCGCCAGGGCTTGATCGCCCCGCGCTTCACCGGCTTGTCCGGATCCGGCACCACCAAATCATCCCGGAACTGCATCGTCCGCCCCAGCCCGCCGCACTCCGCGCACGCCCCTTCCGGATGATTGTAGGAAAAATGCCGCGGCGTCAGCGCGTCATACACCGTCCCGCAAATCGCGCACGCCAGCTTCTGGCTCAGCCGCACTTCCCGCCACGGCCCGCCCGCTGCGCTTTGCACCAATCCCAGCGCCCGGTCTCCGCCTTCCCGAAACGCCAGTTCCAGCGAGTCCGCCAGCCGGCTGCGCTGTGCCGGCTCAATCGTCAGCCGGTCCACCACCAAATCCACCGTCACCTCCCGCCCGCGCCCGTCCAGCAAACTCGGCTCGTGCAGCTCGCGCAGCTCGCCGTCCACCCGTGCCCGGGTGAACCCGCGCTGCCGCATCCGCGGGATCTCCTCCCGCCAAAACGCCACCTTCGCCGTCTCCCCCGGCGCCAGCAGCACCAGCCGGCTCCCCGCCGGCTCCTGCAAAACCTGCTCCACGCAATCATCCAGCGTCTGTTGCTCGATTCGGCCGCCGTCCAGCGGGCAAAGCTGCTCCCCCGCCAGCGTCCACGCCAGCCGCGCATAATCCGCAATCTCCGTCACCGTCGCCACCGTGCTGCGCGGGTTCGCCCCCGCCCCCGTCCGCTGCTCAATCGCCAGCACCGGCGGCAGCCCGTGAATAAAATCCACATCCGGCCGCGGCAGCGCATCCAGCAGTTGCCGCGCCCGCACCGACAAACTTTCCAGATACTTCCGGTAGCCCTCCGCGTAAATCGTGTCGAACGCCAGCGACGACTTCCCCGACCCGCTCACCCCCGTGATCACCACCAATTTGTGCCGCGGCACCCGCACTTCCACGTTCTGCAGGTTGTGCTCCCGCGCTCCCTTCACATGGATGCAATCGGCGGCTGTGGCTGGGTCATTCACGGCGAATGGGGACAAACCTTTAATATCGCCCATCTCGCCCCGCCGCTCAACCCCCTTTTGCTTTTTCCCTCCCGCCCCACCTTTGCGGTTGAACGCCGCCCCAGTCCCGGCGATAGTTTCCCCAGCTCGTCTGCCCTCCGCTCATGAAAGCCCTGCCCACCCTCTACATCAAACGCGGCTGCCCCGCGTGCCGGGCCGCGATGGCTTACTTTTCCCAGCACGGGGTCGAGCTCGATGTGCGCGACGTAAATGCCAGCGCCGCCAACCTCCACCGCCTCATCGAAATCAGCGGCGATTCCCTTACTCCCACCTTCGAATACGGCGAATTCGTTGTCGCCGACTTCAGCCTCAACGAATTCCTCGACGAACTCGAGCAGGTCCCCGACCTCAGGCGCGAACTCGGCCTCGGCGACGACGAAGACTAACCCGCCCATGAGCGAACTTCCCCCCACTCCCGCACCCGCCGCGCCCTGGTTCTCCCCGGCGCAACGTCGCCTCCTGTCCTTTGCCGCTTCCTGTGCCGCTTGGGCTTTTCTCGCCTGGGTGCTCTTCCAGTTGGTTTTGGTGTTGCGCGAATTCCTGGCCCGCTTCGGCCACGTCATCTGGCCGCTCATCATCGCTGGCATTCTGTCCGTCCTCCTGCGCCCGCTCGTGACCGCCTTCGAGCGCCGCCTCCGCTTTAGCCGCATCAAAGCCGTCATTCTGCTCTACGTCCTCGTCGTCATCGCCTGCCTCTGCCTCGGCGCCATTGTTCTTCCGTTGCTCGTCAGCCAGCTCATTGGTCTGGCCAAGGCCATGCCCGGCCTCGTGCATCAGGCCCATAAATATGTCCTCGATGTTTTCACCAAATATCCCGACATCCGCGACGCCCTCAAAGCCTACCTTGCGAAAAATCATTTCAATCCCGAGGATTTCATTAGCAACCTCAATCCCATCCTAAGCTCCGCTGGCTCCACCGCCCTTGGCGCCCTCCAGGAAGCCCTTTCCACTCTCGGTTCCGTTTTTACCGCCGCCGCCTCCCTCGCCGTCATCCCCATCTACCTCTTCTTCCTCCTCGACAGCGACCACGACTTCGTCGGCGACCTCCGCCAGCAGCTTACCTTCCTTCGCTCCCCCCTGCGCCACGACCTCATCTTCCTCGTCGCCGAATTCGTCGGCATCATCATGTCGTTCTTCCGCGGCCAGTTGGTCATCGGCCTCATCCTCGGCATCCTTAAAGCCATCGGCTTCACCATTATTGGCGTTCAGGGCGGCCTCATCCTCGGCCTCATTTTCGGCCTGCTCAACGTCGTCCCCTACCTCGGCACCATCCTCGGCCTCGCCACCGTGTTGCCCATCGCCTATTTTCAGGCCCATGGCGGCGGCTTCCCCCTCGTCCTCGAATCCATCGCCGTCTTCGTCATCGTCCAAACCTGCGAGGGCTACTTCATCACCCCCCGCATCATGGGCCACCGCACCGGCCTGCACCCCATGGTCATCATCATGTCCATCTTCTTCTGGGGCGAGGCGCTCAACGGCATCCTCGGCATGGTCCTCGCCGTGCCCCTCACTGCCTTCCTCGTCGTCGTCTGGCGCCTCCTCCGCAGCAAATACCTCCCGCGCCACGGCACCGGCTTGACCCAGCCGCCCCATCCCCTCGCCCGCCACCACAAGCCCCGTTCCGCCGGCGGCCCCGCCGCTACTTGACCGTCAACGTCGCCTTCGCGCTGAGCAGCGTGCCATACGGATCCGTGATCCGCACCTGATAACCGGCCCCGTCACCCTTCACGGTTTTGGTAATCGTCAGCTTCGCGGTCGTCGCCCCGCTGATGCGGGTATTGTTCTTCACGTTTACTCCGTTCTTCAACCATTGGTAGGTCAGCGCCCCCGTCCCCTTCGCCGTCACGCTGAATTTCGCCGTCTGCCCCAGTTTCACCGCCACGCTCACCGGCTGCTTCGAGATCACCGGCAATGCCACGGGCGAAGTCAAAATAATCCCGTTCGTCCCCACCGCCACATACACATTGTTCCCCAGCGCAATCCCCTTCAGCTCGTTCGACGTGCCCGTCGCTTCCTGCGTCCACACCCCCCCCGTCGGCGAAATCTGCACGTTCCCCTGCACCCCCACCCCCACAAAAACCTTCGAGCCAAAAATCACCCGCTCGAACCACGCCGTGCTCGGCTTCAGCGTGTTGTTGCTCGACCACTGCGTCCCGTTCTTCGACGTCAGCACCAGCCGGATGCCCCCGCTCACGGAAAAATTTCCCGCGCCATACGCCGCGTCATAAAGTATCTGCCCCGTCCCGCTCGTCCGCTGCGTCCACGTCACCCCCGTCGGCGAGCTGAAAATCGCCCCGCTCGCCCCCACCGCAATGTATTGATTGTCCCCGAAAGTCACGCCCCCCAGCAGTCCGCCGTAACTTCCCGGCAGCGCCCGCTGGGTCCACGTCTGCCCGTTCGGCGAAGTCTCCACCAACCCGCTTGTCCCCACTGCCACGAACTGCCCGTTGGCAAAAATCACTTTCGTGGGCGCGAAGTTCACTCCCGTATTATTGGCCTTCCACACCGTCCCGTTGCTCGAAGTCAGCGCCGCGCCGGATATGCCCATCGCCACAAACACCCCGTTCCCATACGCCACGCATGTCAGGTTCGTGCTTAATCCGGGGTTATGGATTGAAGCAAGTGGCGCGCAATCCTTCAAATTGACCGCCACGGTACTTAGAACAACCGGCGCGCCTGCCCGGTGCGCTATCTGTAAAATATCTTCCAGATTTCCTTCGAAATTTGCGT
>CAZDAQ010000151.1:0-7343 GCA_964503425.1 uncultured Opitutales bacterium | reverse complement strand
CGACGCTCCTCGGGCACCATCGCGCTGAGTGCCACGGGCAGCATATTGCCGGACACGAGCACCACCAACCTCTACAAAATCATCGTCAGTGGAGCTGCCTTCAGCACGACAGCGGGATTCACGATAAACGGACAGGCCGGCACCTCCACTGGTTTCTTTGTCCAGTCGGGTACCGCCAGTTTTGCCGGGCTCACACTGACCGAGGCGGCGAACGTCAATGGTAACTTTGCCAATATGACAGTGTCGGGTGGCACGGTGAGCGCCTCGACCCTCACGGTAACGCGCGAAGGCGGCACCACAGCAACCTTTGTCGGCGGCTTAGTGGCGAGTGGCGGCACGGTCAATGTAACGGGCAATTATATCCTTGGGACCGTGTCCTTCGCGGGCAGCACGGTCAACGGCGGCACCGTGAACGTGGACACGGGCGCGACTGCGACCAATGGCGTTTTCATTGATTCGGGAAGTGGAACCATAGCTAGCCGCGGGGCGCAGCTGAACGTCAGTTCGGGCAGTTTGATTGTCAATAGCGCCTCGACCGCGGGCGTGACGCTGGCGGGAGGGGTGACGACAACGTCCAGGGGCGACCTATTTATTAGCGGGACCGGCAATGTTTCGACGCCGGTGCTTAACTTTGGCAACAGCACCACCACCTCCGGGACGGCCAACGTGACCATTGCCGGCGGCAGCCTTTACATCGGGTCCGGGGGCATTGCGACTGCCGGCACCCCTGCGGGGATCACCTTCAGCGTGACCAGTGCTTTGATCGGGGCGAATGCGGATTTCCTTTCGAAGGTTCCGATAACGATCAGCAGCGCCACCTTCCAGGCGGCGGATTTTTCCGGCACCGCGCACAATATCGCCATTGCGGCAGCGCTGACGGGCACAACCGGCCTGACCAAGACCGGTGGCGGGGATTTGAGTTTCAACACGACGCAAACCTTCACCGGCACCACGGCAGTGAACGCGGGCACGCTGCTGGTGAACAGCTCCTTTGCCTCCACAGTAACCGTGGCAAGCGGGGCGAGCTTGGGCGGGAATGGCACGATCAGCGCCCCGGTGACGGTTAGCGGGTCATTCTTCCCGGGCAACATCACCGATGCGGAGGGCGCCACCCTGACGGTGGCCAATTCGGCATTCACTTGGAACGCCGGCGGCACGGCGCAGTTTCGCCTGAGCAACAGCACCAATACGTCGGACGCGTTGAACATTACCGGCTCCGGTGCCTTCACGCAGGGCACGGGTTCGGGGTTTGAATTCGATTTTGAGAACACCGGCAACGACCTCGGCGGGCCGACGGTTTACACTTTGATTTCCTATGGCTCGACGACCTTCACCAGTGCTTCGCAATTCAGTTACATTAACCTACCCGCGGGCCTGACGGGCACGTTTGTGCTGAACCCGACCAGCCTGCAGCTTGATGTGGCCGCGGTGGTGCCCGAGCCGGCGGTCTATGGTGTAGTGCTCGGCGCAGCGGCGCTGGTGTTGGCAGGATGGCGACGGCGGCGTTCGGCGTAATTCAGTAGAAGGGTGGAATACAATTGAGGTTGTGGACGGTGATGACTGGAGGGCGTAATATGTCGCGATTTGGGTTGTCCCGCGTGTGGATGGGCTTCTGTGACATGATTGGGCCATTGCACAACCGTTCTTCCCCTTTGGCAAAATTGTGGTAAAGTGAGAAGGATTATTCCTATTTTTATGACTACGCGCTTTCCCCGCAGTGTTTACGACAAGATCGGCGGCCTCGTCTATTTTGCCCGGATGCTGGACAAAATCCGCCTGCACGCCGCGCAGGCCCTGCCAGTCAGCCATATTGAAAACCTTGGCGGCGGTTTCGACGGGCGCTGCTGCGATTTCCTCGGGGTGAAATACCCGACGCTGCGTGAGCGGGTGCTGACCGGTAGCACGGACGACGAGGTGCTACACTGGTGCTTCCAGCATGGCCGCAAGCCCTCCGCCGACGAAATCACCGATTGGAACGAATTTATGCAAAAGCGTGGGTGGCGCGATTCCGCCACTCCACGTTTGCATATGCGCATCAAGGAGTCCAAGCTGGAGAGTCACCAGCCGCCGATCCTGACCTTTTTTGATTACATTGAGGTGGACGAAGGCCGCACACTGCCGACGTTTGCTTAGGGCTCGAAGCCCGTTTTCCAATACACCCGCCGCGAGGTTTTTTCCGGCGGCCCATAAATGACATGAGTTCAACGAATGATTTTTCCGCGCCGGCCTCCGGCGCTTCCGCCTCCGGCTCGACGAGCCTGGAGGGACGACTATTTGAGTTGTTGCGCCGTCGCGATTACGCGCCGTTGCGAGCCGAGGAGCTGGCCAGCGCGCTGAAGCTCGACCGGGCCGGGGGTAAAAACCTCGATGCGCTAGTGCAGGAACTGTTGAACAAAGGACGCTTGGCCAAGGTCAAGCACGACCGCTATGTACTGCCACGCGACGCGGACCTGTGCAGCGGGGTGGTCAAGTTCCGCCAGAGCGGGGCGGCGATGTTTTTCCCGGAGAAAGAGGATGGCTCGCGCACCGGCGAAGAGCCCTGGCACATTTTTGCCGAGGACACCGGCACGGCTTTGCACGGCGACCGCGTGCTGGTGCGCGAAAATAAGCGTCCGCGCCCCTGGCGGGCGGACGCCACCCGCCGCGGCAAGAAGCAGGACCGCATCGGGCGCGTCATTGAGATACTCCAGCGCGCGCGGGACACGCTGACCGGCACACTGCGGCGCGAACACCAGTTCTGGCATGTCGTGCCGGATGACCCGCGGATTGTGCAGGACATTCTGGTGGCGGAACCGGCGCGGACGGAAGTTTTTCCTCCGCCAAAACCCGGCGACAAGGTGCTCGTGCGCCTGCAAGAGTGGACGCAGCGCCACCTCAATCCCGTCGGCGAAATCATTGAGAATCTGGGTGTGACGCACACGCCCGGCGCGGAGTTCAAGGCCATCCTGCACAAATACCAGTTGCATCCGGAATTTCCCGAGCCGGTGAGACTGGAGGCCGCGAGCCTACCCGCGCAAGTGCAGCCACGCGACCGGGCCGGACGCGAGGAAGTGCAGTCGCTGACTTTCACCATTGACCCAGACGACGCAAAGGACTTTGACGACGCGTTGTCGCTCGAGCGGCTGCCCAACGGCGAGTGCTGCATCGGCGTGCATATTGCCGACGTGAGCGCATATGTGAAGCCCGGCACGGTGCTCGACGCCGAGGCGAGGGGCCGCGGCAATTCAACATATCTGGTCGGCTGTGTCATCCCGATGCTGCCGCACGCGCTGTCCAACGGGTTATGCAGCCTGGTGGAGGCGCAGGACCGGCTGACGAAGAGCGTGTTTTTCACCTTTTCCGCCCAGGGGAAAATGACGGGCACGCGGTTCGCCAACACGGTGATCCACAGCCGCAAGCGCATGACCTACCGTCAGGCGTATGCGCTCTTGAAGGAGGACGACCTGAATATCCTGCGCGCGCTGCCGCTGCCGGCGGCGCACGCCACCGGCTCAACCGGTCGCGCCTTGGCCACGCTCGCCGACGCCGAGTTGATCGAATTGCGCGAGGCGGTGCGGGCATTGTGGTCCGTGGCCTCACGCCTGCGCCAGGCGCGCATGGAGAAGGGCAGCCTCGACCTCGACTTTCCCGAGGCCAAAATTTTCGTGGACGCCGACGGCTATGCCGACCGGCTGGAAGTGATCCAGAACGACGAAAGCCACCAACTCATCGAGGAGTTCATGCTGCTGGCCAACGAGGCAGTGGCGCGCGCGCTGCACGACGCGGGACTGCCGTTCCTCTCGCGGGTGCACGACCAGCCCGACCCGGAAAAGCTTTCGGAACTGCGCGACCACCTCGCCACCTTCGGCGTGGCGGCAGGGGATTTGACGAACCGGGACGAAGTCACGCGGTTGCTCGCGAAGATCAAGCAGCACCCGCAGGGGCACGCGCTGAAGACGCAGTTTTTGCGGAGCCTGAAGCAGGCCTGCTACCGCGCCTCGGTGGATGGGCACTACGGACTGTTCAAGAAATTCTACACGCACTTCACTTCGCCAATCCGCCGGTATTCGGATTTGGTGACGCACCGGATCTATGACAATTTCCTCGAGCGCACCGGCCAAGCACCTGCCGGGACGACAGCCATTCGCTACAGCCAGGGTGAGTTGGACCAACTGGGCCGCCACCTGAGCGAGACCGAGCGCAACAGCACCGACGCCGAGCGCGAATCGGTGAAGATCAAGCTGCTGGAATACTTCGAGCGCGAAGCCAAGCGCGAGCCCAAGGCGCGCTTCCCCGCGCTGGTCACCGACTTGCGCAATCACGGATTCTTCATCGAGTTGCGGGAGTCGCTGGCTTACGGCTTTGTGCCGCTGTCATCGCTGGAGGACGACCTCTATTTCCTGTCAAACGACGGCCTGGAGTTGACTGGCCGGCGCACGAAGCGGCGCATTCAATTGGGTGGAGAAGTGCTCGTGGAAGTCTTTCGGGTGGACCGCTTCAAGCGGCAGATTGACTTTCGCGTCGCCTCCACCGGAGCCGCACAGCCAACGCCGTCTTCTCGCGCCCCCGCGGCGCGCCGGCCATCGCCGCGACCCGCACCAAGCCAGCATCAATCGCCGCGCGCTCAGGGTTCGCGACAGGGACGCGGGCAGGCGCATTCTTCGCCAAGGCCGCATGGATCGCATTCCGGGCAGGGCCGGTCCCATCCTGCGGGCCGCTCGCAGGAGCCACGGGCCAACCAGGGTCATTCGCACCAGGCTTCGGCGCGTCCGCAGAGTTCAGGACCCTCCGGCGGGCGTCCGCCGGGTCCGCCGCGGAGCAAGCCCCGTCCGCCGCCACCCGGCCCGCAGGGACACTCCAGTTCGGGGCCGTCTCATCGGCCCCCGAGTCCGCGCGGACATTCGCCGCACCAGCGGCGGGGTCGCCGGAGCTAGGTTGTGCAAGAGACAAATCCACGCTAAGTTAGGGGCCTTACGTTTTTGCCATGACACCCTCGGATCATTCAAAGCCATTGCACGAAGTTTGGGAGAAGGCCGTGCGCCAATACCGCGAGGGCCGGCGCGGCTCCGCGGCGTTTTTTAACGCCGAGGAGGCCAAGTTTCTTGATTCCATCGGGCTGACGGCGCAGGAAGTTTACGATTTTGCCGAGGACTTTGTGAACGGCGGCGAACCGGACTTCGCCACGTTTGCGGCCATCCACGACATCCGCCGCGCGTATTTTCTTGAGGTGCAAAACGGCCGCCGCAGTTCGGGCCAGCTTGATCCTGGAACGCTGCCCGCAAGGGATGCGCACGCGCGGGGCATCCGCTGGCTGCCGCGCATCCTTCCGAAGGCCCGCGCCAAACTGCGCGGCGAACTGCATCCAGATATCATGTATTCCTGCGGTGGCGACCGCGCGTTCCTGCGCGAGCATGCGATCCATCCGGCGGAATTCCTCAAGGTCGTCTGGCAGCACGAAGGCGACGACGAGGCGGTGGTAAACTGGGTCGAGCAGCGCAGCCGTCAGGCGCGCGCTGGCAACGCAAAGTCCTGAAGAAGATGGTGACACCGGACTCCTGCCCGGTTTTCAGGCAGGCCTATATCAGGGGCTGATGCGTTTGACCGTGAAGGTGCCGGTGGTGGTGTCGCCATTCTCGCGCCAAGTGCCGGTGGCGGTAGTATTGCCGGGAGTGGTCGAGGTGAAGAGGGCATTGAAAAAGGTCTTCGACAGGTAGGAGCGGCCGTTTAAACCGGCGAGATTACCGCCGCCGAAAAGTGCGACGAAGTTGCCGGGGGTTTGCTCAAATGAGCCGGAGATGCGCCGTTGCAGGCCCATGGTGAAAATGATCGCGCGCCCGTCGTTGGTCGTCCCGCGATAGGTACCGGCCTCCGGGTAAAAGTTGTTATACATCGAACCGGTGAGGGGATAGAGCATCGTCGGCGTTTCCTGCCGGCCGACGAGTTGACCAACGGAGGTTCCGCCGACGGATATCGTGGTGATGTTGGCCCCGTTGACCATGTCCACCGTGAACTTGCCCTGGGAGCTGCCGTTCGGGTTGACGATGTTGCCGGTGATGGGGTAGAAGGTGTTGTTGCCGAGGGTGCTGTTGCCGGTGATGATTTTCCCGGTAACGGCACCGGTTGCAGAAATGGAGAAGACACCGCCATACTGGAAGAACGTCTGAAAGTTCAGCACGAAGAGGAAATAGGTTCCCTTGTAGCGGGCGGCAGGGGACGCGGGGGCCGCACTGGCCGGTTGGACGGAACCGAAGGTCAGCGCCAGAAGCGCAGTGCAAAGAAGCAAACGAGGAGACATGATGGCGGGAAAGGTTTTCGATAGGGCAAAGCGAGGGGGCGTGCAAGACTTTTGGGCGGGGCCGATGGGAAGGCGGGGAACCCGCGTGTTTTCGCGCTTGTCTGTTCGAGTGCCGTCCCGTAGGTTTGTTCCCGAGTTTCCACAAGATGACACCCACCATGGTTTCCCGCCGATTTTCCCCGTTTTTACTGTCCACGCTGTTTTCGGGCGTGCTGATGCTGGCCTCTGTCGGAGCGATGGCGGCCGGGTTCACGGGCAACTACACCCTCGGTAACGCCACATTTTTTGACACCATCAACACCTTTCCGCCATCCGTGACCCAGTCCATCCCGGTGGCGAACGCCACGGTTTTTGCCAATGGCACGTTCACGCTTATGGCCTCGGGGATCAACGCCACCACGCCGGTTACCGGCATCGTGGATTCCGGGGGCAATTTGACGGTTACCGGCCCGAAGAATAACGCCCTGGGGGCGGGCAACATCACCGGTTCGAACTTTACGCTGAGTTGCAGTTATTTGGTGCCGCAGTCGCGCGTCACTTACCACTATTTGTTTAACCTGGTGGGCCCATAAGCGGTTGGCACGCGCGTTCTGGAGGTTTTACGGGCTCTATAGTAATTTCGGGCAACGACATCGGCAGAGGATTAACCCCGATTCTTAAAGCAGTTCTGCCTGCGCGCCGCCAGCACGGGGCGAGACGCCGGCAGCTTCCCAGCCCTTGGGGGTCAGCACGCGGCCTTGGGCCGTGCGCTGGACGTAGCCTTCCTGGATGAGGAACGGCTCATGGACTTCCTCGAGCGTGTGTTCTTCCTCGCCTACGGCGACGGCAATGGTGCTCAGGCCGACCGGACCGCCTTGGTAGTTGGACGCCAGCACGCGGAGCACGCGCTTGTCCATTTCGTCGAGGCCATGCCGGTCAATCTCCAGCAATTCCAAGGCAGCGGAGGCGACCGGGCCGGTGATGCGGCCATCGGCCCGCTGCTGGGCGAAGTCGCGCACAAAGTGGATCAAGTTATTGGCGATGCGCGGGGTGCCGCGGGCGCGGCCCGCGATTTCGCGCGCGCCGTCCT
>CAZDAQ010000150.1:0-7479 GCA_964503425.1 uncultured Opitutales bacterium | reverse complement strand
ATCGAGGGTTCGATTCCCTCCGCCCGCACCCTTTGTTTAATGCCGTCTTCCACGCTTCGCTAAAATCCGTCAGCCATCTTTTTCCTGCCCTTGGGGGTGCCCCGCCGCGTCATCTTTCGGTAATCCGGCATCTGCGATGCTAACGCCGTCTCAATTAACTGCGTTCGTCAAGCTGGCTGTCACTCCTGCCTTTTTGCCGCCACTGTCCATCACCGCAACGCCCCTGTCATGCGCGTTCTCATTATCGAAGACTCCCCGCGCCTGCAACGCTCGCTCGGCACCGCGTTGCGCAAGTCCAATTACGCCGTGGACACCGCGATGGATGGTGAGGAGGGCCTCTGGCTCGCCCAGTCCCACGATTACGATGTCATCATCCTCGATCTCATGCTCCCCAAGCGCGACGGCCTCGAGGTCCTTGCCGAATTGCGCCGTCAGGGTCGCGACACCCATGTGCTCCTGCTCACCGCGCGTGACACCGTTGCCGACCGCGTCCAGGGACTGCGCGCTGGCGCGGACGACTACCTCGTCAAACCTTTCGCACTCGAGGAACTCCTCGCGCGCGTGCAGGCCCTGTGCCGCCGCGCCTATGGCACCAAGCAATCCCGCCTCGCCATTGCCGACCTCGTCATTGACACCTTGGCCCGCCAGGTTTTCCGCGCCAACCAGCCCATCGAGCTCCCAGCCCGCGAATACCTCCTCCTCGAATACCTCGCCCGCCGGCGCGGCCAGGTGGTCTCCCGCACCGAAATTGAAGAGCACATCTACGACGGTCAGGTGGACCCGATGAGCAACGTCGTGGATTCCGCCATTTGCAATTTGCGCAAAAAACTCGCCGTCGGCGGCGACTCCGCCCTCATTCACACCCGCCGCGGCCTGGGCTACGTTTTGGACGATCGGCCGTCAGCTCTGCCCGCCTCATGATTTCCATCCGCCGCCAGTTGACGCGCGCGCTGCTCGCCTCCTTCATTGTTCTCCTGGGTGGCGGCCTCACCGCCGTCTTCCTCGCCGCCCGCGACGAACTCCGGGAGCAGTTTGACGATGCCCTCCGCGCCAAGGCGCTCGCCATTAGCTCGCTTACCGAGCAAAATGACAAAGGCGGCATTGACCTCGATTTCACCAACCAGTTTTTTCACAGTTTTTCCGGGAGGGAAGCCCGCGATTATTTCCAATTGTTGAAACCCGGCGGCTATTCGGTGGCGCGCTCGAACTCCCTGCACGACGGCAACCTGCCCTCCCACCCCGGTTCTCTGCAACGGCCCAAATTCTGGAACTGCCCTCTCCCCAATGGCCATCCCGGCCGTGCCATCAGCCTCACCTTTGTCGTCAAATCCCAGGAGGGCGAAGCCAGCGGCAACCCCGCCGGCCCTCAACTCCAGTTGATCGTTGCCAGCGACCGCGAGGATCTCGACGAAGCCCTCACTGAATTGCTCGTCATCGCCGGAGGCTGCGGCGTCTTGCTGCTGATCGTGACCCTCTGGATCATGCCGCGCGTGCTCCAGCGCGGCCTGCAACCGCTCGATCGCCTCGCTGAGCAAGCCTCACATATTGACGCCAACTCCCTGACGGCGCGCTTTCCGACGGAAGGTCTCCCTGTCGAACTCCTGCCCATTTGCCACCGGCTCAATGACCTGCTTGCGCGCCTCGAGCAGTCCTTCGAGCGCGAGCGGCGGTTCAGCGCCGACTTGGCCCATGAATTGCGTACCCCGCTCGCGGAACTGCGCAGCCTCGCCGAGTGCGCCCTCAAATGGCCCGATACCCGCGAACCTTCCGCCGACCGCGACACCCTCGCCATCGCCGCGCAGATGGAGGCCATTGTCACCCACCTTCTGTCCCTTGCACGTGGTGAACAGGGCCGCCTTGCCACCAGCCTGGCCTCCGTATCCGTGACTGCGCTCGTGGAAGAAACGTGGCCCCGCTTTGCGCCCGCCGCCCAAGCCCGTCAATTGTCCGTGCAATTGTCCCTCACCCCCGTCACCGCCCAAGCCGATGCCGCCCTGCTCCGTTCCATCCTGGGCAACCTCTTTGATAACGCCGTGGATTACACCCCGGCGGGCGGGGAAATCACTTTGGCTGTTCACCTCGAGGGCGGCTCCGCCGTAATCCGCATTACCAACACCACCGACAACATCGCCTCCGCTGATCTGCCGAAACTGTTCGACCGTTTCTGGCGCAAGGAAGCCTCCCGCACTGGCGGAAAACATTTCGGCCTCGGTCTTTCCCTCGCCCGGGCGCTCGCCGACGCCATGGGCTGGACCCTCTCCGCCGAGCTCGACACCTCCAGCCGGCTCGCCTTCATTCTGCGCGGCCCCGCCGCCCGCCTTCCGTCATCTTGACGTAATCCGGCAAATTTTATGATGATCGGCTTTTACCCATGGCTCGCTTAAGATTACGCGGCTCGACCGCCGCTGCGTTTATCTGCGCCTTGGCTCTGCTGGCCGGTTGCCAGCACTACGTGGACAAGCCCGTTAAGTCCGAGCAAACCGCCGACGCCCTCCTCCATCGTTCTCTCGCCGACCCCGGCCTCCACGCTTTTCTTGAGAAAAACCTCGGCCACGACCTCCCCGATTGGCCCGTAAAGACCTGGGACTTTGACACGCTCAACTGGGTCGCCCTTTACTACAACCCCTCACTCGACGTTGCCCGCACCCAGTGGGGCGTCGTTCGCGGCAGCATCGTCACCGCCGCCGAGTCGCCGAACCCGAACATCTCCATCTCCCCGGGCTACGACTTCAATCCAGGCAATGCCATCTCGCCGTGGTTCCCGGGCATCAGCTTCAACTGGCCCATCGAAACTGCGGGCAAACGCGAGAAGCGCATCCAGTTTAGCGAGTTGCAGGCCGAAGCCGCGCGCCAAACCGTCTTCGCCACTGCCTGGCAGGTGCGCACGCAACTCCGCCAGGCCCTTATTCAATACGGGGTCGCTGCCCGCCGCGCCCAAACCCTCCGCGACCTCGCCGGCACTCAGCACCGCGTCCTTGATTTATTAGTGCAGCGCCTCAATGCCGGCGCCGTCGCTACCGACGAGATCTCCGCCACCCGCGTCGCCGTCGTCAAAGCCGAGGCCGATGCCGGCAATGCCGATCAACAACTCGCCGTCGCCAAAACCCAGTTGGCTCAGGTCCTCGGCGTGCCCGTCAGCGCCCTCGAAGATCAAAATTTCAGCGATAGTTCCATTGTCACCCCGCGCGCCTACACCGCCGAGGAATTGTCCACCGCCCGCGCGCTCTGTCTGCACTCCCGGCCGGACATCCTCTCCGCCCTTGTCAGCTACGACGCCAGCCAGGCCAAGCTCCGCCTTGAACTCGCCCGGCAATACCCCGACCTCCAGCTCGGCAGCGGCTACCTTTACGACCTCGGTGAAAATAAATGGAACATCACTTTCGGCATCGAACTGCCCATCATGAATGACAACGAGGGCCTCATCGCCGAGGCCCAAGCCTCCCGCCGCGCCGCCGCCGCGCAACTCATCGCCGTCCAGGCCCATGTCATTGCCGACATTGACGCTGCCGAGGCCGCCAACACCGCCGCCACCGCCACCCTCGAAAACCTGGTCCGCGTTCAGTCCGAGTTGGAAAAACATTTCAAACTCGTGGGCCAGCAGCACGACGCCGGCGAGGCCGACCAGCTCGATTACCAGACGGCCCAACTCGACCTCGACGCCGGCACCCTCGCCGTCGTGGATGCCCAGGCCCAGGCCGCGCTCGCTACCGCCCAGCTCGAAGACACTTTCCAGGTTCCTTTCACTAACCTCGCCGCCGTGCAAAACGACGCCCATCCGCTGACCCCTTCCCCCAACTCGCCATGAAAAAATTCCTTCTTACCCTTTTACTCGGGCTCGTCATCGGTGGTGGTGTGGCGTGGCTCATGTTGCGCCACCCGGCCAACCCCGCTGCCGACGCCGCGCCCGCCGCCGATCAACCATCCAACTCTACCGCCGGTATCAAGCTGTCCAAGGACGAGCTGGCCAACGCCGGCCTGCAAACCGCCGCTCCCGAGCCGTTCTCCTGGCGCGCTGAGGTCAAAGGTTACGCTCGCGTGCTCGATCCCGCGCCACTCGCCGCGCTTTACACCGAAATTGCCGCCGACCAGGCCGCGCTCGACGCTTCCACCAAGGAATACGACCGCCAAAAACTTTTGCGCGATGCCGACAACGCCTCCGCTCGCACGCTCGAAACCGCTGAGGCCGCCAAAATCCGCGACGAAACTACCCTTGAATCCGCTCAGGCCCGGCTCCTTTCCGGCTGGGGCCAGGCGTTAATGGACCAGTCCGACCCTTCTTCCTTCATCCGCTCTCTCCTCAAGCTACAATCCGCCCTTGTCCGCGTGGATGTCCCCTCCGCCGAGGCCTTGCCCACCCCGCCGTTGCATCTGCGCCTCACACCGATTCTCGGCGAAGAAATTTCCCGCGACGCTGCCGTCCTCGGCCCCGCGCCCGTGGCTGACGCCCAGATGCAGGGCCCCGGCTTTCTCGCTTTGCTTGACGCCCCCGTGCCGCCTCCGGGCACTGCCCTGCTCGCCTGGATTCACGGCGAAGAACCCGCCAAAGACGGCCTGCGCCTGCCGACCTCGGCCATCGTTTACGATACCGGCAACCCCTATGTCTATTTGCAAACGGGCACGGACGAAAAAACCGGTGAGATCACCTTCGCCCGTCGCCCTGTCGTGCTGGGTGCGCCTTTGCGTGAAGGCGTCTTCGTCATCAGCGGCCTGACCCCGCAGGATAAAGTCGTCGTTCTCGGTACTCAGCAGCTTTTGGCTGAAGAACAGAAAGCCGCTGGCGGCGGCGATTCCGGCGACTAATTTCCCCGCGCCTCCTGCCTCACTCCCCGCTTCTTTTACCCATTCCGATGCTCCAGGCCCTGGTCCAGTTTTCCCTCCGCTTCCGTGGCATCGTCGCCACGCTTGCCTACTTGATCATGGGCTACGGCCTCTACGTGGCCTGGCATGCAAAGCTCGATGTCTTTCCTGATTTCGTCCCGCCCGAAGTCACGGTGCAGACGGAGGCTCCCGGCCTTTCCGCCGAACAGGTCGAGACGCTCGTTACCCGCCCTGTGGAAAACGCCATCAACGGTCTCGGCAACCAGGCCTCCCTGCGTTCCGAATCCATTCAGGGCCTGTCCGTCATCACCATCGTTTTCAAGGAAGGCACACCCATCCTGCCCGCCCGCCAGTTGCTCACTGAGAAACTCGGCACCGTCGCCGGTGCGCTGCCCGCGGGCGTCAAGGCGCCCACCATGTCGCCGCTGACTTCGTCCACCATGGACCTCCTCAAGCTCGGTATTGTCAGCGACAAACTTTCGCCGATGGACCTGCGCACCTTTGCCGATTGGACGCTCAAGCCCCGCCTGCTTTCCGTCCCCGGCGTGGCCGACTGCAAGGTCTTCGGCGGCGAGGTTCGCCAGTGGCAGGTCGAGGTCCATCCCGATTTGCTCGTGGTCTACAATCTCTCGCTCTCCGATGTCCTTAACGCCGCCAAATCCGCCAGCGGCGTGCTCGGCGCAGGCTTCATCGAAAACGCCAACCAGCGCATCGTTCTCCAGGCCGACGGCCAGGCCCTCACGCTTGACGACCTCGCCAACGTCGTCGTCACCACCACCGCCAATGGCGTGCCCGTCCGCCTGAAGGATGTCGCCACCGTCCGCGAGGGCGCCCAGCCGAAATTCGGCGACTCCCTCATCATGGGCCGCCCCGGCGTCTTGCTGACCATGGCCAGCCAATACGGTGCAAACACCATGGAGGTAACGAAGTCCCTCGAAGCCGCGCTCGCCGATCTCCAGCCGGTCTTTACCAAGGCTGGCATTAAAGTTTACCCGCGCCTCCACCGGCCCGCCACGTTTATCGAAGTCTCCCTCGCCAACATTCGCCACTCGCTCTGGCTCGGCGCGATTCTCGTTGCCGTCGTGCTGTTCCTCTTCCTGTTCCGCATTCGCACGGCCGTCATTTCGCTTACCGCCATCCCCCTCTCGCTTCTCGCCGCCATAATCGCGATGGACCGTCTGGGCATCACCCTCAACACCATCACCCTCGGCGGCCTGGCCATCGCTATCGGCTCCGTGGTGGATGATGCTATCATTGTAGTCGAAAACATCCTCCGCCGCCTGCGCGAGAGCCTCCGGCAAAAGCCGGCCTTGGCTGACTCCACCGCCGAATCCCGCCGCCACGAAATCGTCATCCTCGGCGCCACCCTCGAAGTCCGCAGTGCCGTTGTTTACGCCACCATCATCGTCGCCCTCGTGTTCGTGCCTGTGCTCACCCTCAGCGGCCTGCAAGGCAGCTTCTTCGCCCCGCTCGCGCTGACCAACATCCTCGCCATTCTCGCTTCCCTCGTCGTCGCCCTCACCGTCACTCCCGCGCTGACCTTTCTTTTTTTCCCAAAGGGCGCGGACGCCCACGAGGCCCCCTGGCTCCAGCGCATCCTGCGTCGCGGCTACTCCCGGCTGCTCGGCTGGGTCTCGCGCTGGCCGCGCTTGGTTATCGGCATCGTCATACTTTTCTGCCTGTTCGGTTTCTCGCGCTTGCGTAACCTTGGGGGTGAATTCCTGCCGGAATTCCGTGAGGGCCACTTCGTCGTTGGTGTCACCACCGCCCCCGGCACTTCCCTGCCGGAAATGCTTCGCATCGGCAAACAAATCTCCGACGCCCTCCTCGCCAACCCCAACATTGCCACCGTCGAGCAGCAGGCGGGTCGCGCTGAGCGGGGAGAAGACACTTGGGGCCCCAACCAGTGCGAATTCCACGTCGAGCTCAAGCCCAACCTCCCCGGCGGTGTGGACGCCCAGGTCGGTGACGACATTCGCAACGTCCTCCAAAACATCCCCGGCATCCAATACGAAGTGCTCACTTTCTTGGGCGACCGCATTGGCGAAACCATCGGCGGCGAAACCCAACCCGTCGTCATCAACATTTTTGGCGACGACCTCGACCAGCTTGATGCCACGGCCCAGCGCGTCGCCAATGTGCTCAACACCATCCCCGGTGCCGCCGACGTGCAGGTCAAGGCCCCGCCCGGCTCACCCCTCCTCGACATCCACTTGCGCACCGACCGCCTCACCGAGCTCGGTTTCCGTCCCGTCGAAGTTCTCGAAGCCCTGCAAACCGCCTATCAGGGCGAAGTCGCGACCCAGGTTTACCATGGCACCCAGGTCACTGATATTGCCGTCATCCTCGACGAAGCCAGCCGCCACCAGCCTGCGGACATCGGCGCGCTCCTCCTCAAAAACTCCGTCGGACGCCTCACGCCCCTCCGCGAACTGGCGGACATCCAGCTCACCACCGGGCGCTCTCTCATCCTCCACGAGGGCGCGCGCCGCCGCCAGACCGTCACCTGCACGCCGTCGGGTCGCGATGTCACTTCCTTCGTGGACGAAGCCCGCAAGGTTATCGCTGAAAAAGTCTCCCTGCCTCCCGGCACCTACCTCGAATACGGCGGCGCCGCCGAGGCCGAGCGCCAGGCGACTCAGGAGCTTCTGCTGCATTCGG
>CAZDAQ010000149.1:6072-7567 GCA_964503425.1 uncultured Opitutales bacterium | reverse complement strand
GCTCCGCCTCGCCGACGCCGCCGCCTACAACCTCCTCAACCCCGACCCCTTTTCCGCCAACTCCACCGCCACCTCTTCCTCTTCACTCCCGGCTCCAAGCTCCACGCTCCCTGCTTCCCCCGACCCCCACTTCTCCGCCGACCAGCCCCTCCTCGCCAACCTCGCCAACGCCCTCTTCACCCTCACCGCCAACAACACACCCCTTCCCCTCCTCGCCGCCTCCGTCACCCTCACGCCCGACCGCGACATCCTCTTCACCCTCACCTACCCGCGCCCGCCCCCCGGCCCGCTTCACCTCCAGGCCAACGACTTCGCCGGCGTCCCCGCCGAACAAAACGACGTCATCACTGTCCTAACCACCAACGGCCAAACCCTCCTCTCCACCGATCTCAACGCCGCCCACCCCGCGCTCGACATCCCCGTCCCCCCGCCCGCCGCCCTCGCGCCACCCTCCCTTCACCACACCTACTTCATCGCCGCCACCATCACCGTCATCGTTCTCGCCCTCCTCGCGTTCCTCGCCGCCCGCCTCCTCCACCGCCCCCCCACGCGGTAATTTTTTCTCTTCATGAACTGGCTCCGCGAACCCCTCCTCCACTTCCTCCTCCTCGGCGCGGCCCTCTTCGGCATCTTCGCCCTCTGGGGCTGCCCCGCCCTTCCCGCGAACCCCACCCAGTATCAAATCGTCCTTACCCCCCAAATCCTCCAGAACCTCGACCTCAGCTTCGCCCGCGCCTCCAGCCGCTCGCCCACCGCCGCCGAGCACGACGGCCTCGTCGCCGCCTATGTCCGCGAGGAGGTCCTCAACCGCGAGGCCCGCGCCCAGGGCCTCGACCTCGACGACCCCCTCATCCGCCGCCAGCTCTCCGACAAAATGACCTTCTACCTCGAGGACACCGCCACCCCCCTCCAGCCCACCGACGCCCAGCTCGCCGACTTCCTCCAAACCCACGCCGCCGATTTCCGCCGCCCCGGCCAGTCCCGCCCGTCCCTCATTACCGACCGCCCCGCCATCGCCGCCGCCTGGCTCAACGACCAGCGCCAGCAGGCCGCCGACGCCGCCTACCAAAAACTCCGCTCCCAATACACCGTCATCCTCCCGCCTCCTTCGCCCACTACCGCAACCTCTTCCGCCACCTCCGCCCTCCCTTCTTCCCCTTCCGGAAATTCCACCGCCCTTCCCGCCAAATAAACCATCACCTTCCGCCAAAATCATTCCTCTCACCCATCGCCATGTCAGCAATCAGCAATCAGCAATCAGCAATTTCCCAAACCCACTGTCCGTGATCCGCCGCACTCTCCGCTTCCTCCTCCCGCTGCTGCTTCTCGCCGCCGCCTCCGTCGCCCGCGCCCACGAAATCCAACCCGCGTACCTCGAGCTTCACGAAACCGCCCCCGGCAATTACACCGTCCTCTGGAAAATCCCCTCCGCCATTTCCGCCACCGCCAGCTTCCAGCCGCTCTTTCCCGCCGCCGCCAAAATCACTTCTCCCGT
>CAZDAQ010000149.1:4828-5972 GCA_964503425.1 uncultured Opitutales bacterium | reverse complement strand
CCACCGCCAGCTTCCAGCCGCTCTTTCCCGCCGCCGCCAAAATCACTTCTCCCGTCCTCGATCAGCACATCCCCGGCTCCGACCTCCAGCGCTACCAACTCTCCCTCCCCGGCGGGCTCGATAACCAAACCCTCGCGCTCACCGGCCCCACCGCCGTCCTCGGCGATGTCCTCGTTCGCCTCGTCCGTGCCGACGGCTCCACCCAATTCTATCATCTCAACCCCGCCACACCCACCGTCGTCATCACCGGCACGCCCGGCCGCTGGGATGGCGTCGCCACTTTTCTGCGCCTCGGCGTCGAGCACATCCTCCTCGGGCCCGACCATCTCCTCTTCGTCCTCGGCCTCCTCCTTATCGTCCCCAACCGCTGGATGCTCCTCAAAACCATCACCGCCTTCACCCTCGCGCACAGCCTCACCCTCGCCGCCGCCACCCTCGGTTACGCCTCCGCCCCGCTCCCGCCGCTCAACGCCTGCATCGCCCTCTCCATCCTCTTCCTCGGCCCCGAAATCATCCGCTTCCGCCGCGGGCAATCGAGCCTCACCCTCCGCCACCCGTGGGTCGTCGCCTTCGCCTTCGGCCTCCTTCACGGCTTCGGCTTCGCCACCGGCCTCGCCAACCTCGGCCTCGCCCGCGCCGAAATCCCCTGGGCCCTCCTCTCCTTCAACGTCGGTGTCGAACTCGGCCAGCTCGCCTTTATCGCCCTCGTCCTCCTCCTCGAACGCTCCTGGAACATCCTTCTCATCAACTGGCCCCGCTGGGCCAAACTCCTTCCCCCCTATGCCATCGGCTCCCTCGGCGCCTACTGGACCATCCAGCGCACCTGGCTCATGTTCGAATCCCTCCGCTGATAATTTATAATTTTCCAAACCGTGAAAAATTCTCCCGCCAACTCCCGCGGCTATTTCTTTTTGTTCACTACCGCGCTGCTTCTCCTCAGCGCCTCCCCCGCCTCCGCCCACATCCTGCCCGGCGAGGGCGGCGGTTTTGCCGCCGGCTTCCAGCACCCGTGGTCCGGGTGGGACCACATCATCGCCATGGTCGGCGTCGGCATCTGGGGCGCGCAAATTGGCCGCCCCGCCATCTGGCTTCTCCCCGTCACCTTCCCCGTCGTCATGGCCTTCGGCGGCTTCCTCGGCCTCAT
>CAZDAQ010000149.1:0-4728 GCA_964503425.1 uncultured Opitutales bacterium | reverse complement strand
TACAGCCTCGGCTTCGTCATCGCCACCGGCACGCTCCACGCCTGCGGCATCACGCTCGGCCTCGTTCATCGCTGGCCCGCCGGCCAAATCGCCCTCCGCCTCACCGGCGCCGTCATCGCCTGCGGCGGCTTCTTCTTCCTCCACCAGGACATGCAACCCGAAACTCCCGCAGCCACCGCCACCGCCGCCACCATTCAGCAATCAGCAATCAGCAATCAGCAATCCTAACTTCCGATGCCCCGCCGGCTTCTCCATATCCTTCTTCCCCTCCTCCTCGCCCTCGGCCTCCCCGCCACCGCGAGCGCCCACCTCGTCGCCACCGGCCTCGGCCCCGTGTATGACGGCGCGGGCCACTGGTTCTCCAGTCCCGAAGACCTTGTCCCCGTCCTCGCCCTCGCCATCTTCGCCGGCCTGCGCGGTCCCGCCGCCAGTCGGTGGACACTCTTCCTCCTCCCGCCCGCGTGGCTCTTCGGTGGCCTCGCCGGACTCTCCCTTCCCGCGCCCGAGCTTTCCCCGCCCGTCCTCTCCGCCATCGTCGCCGCCACCTTCCTCGTCCCCGGACTCCTCGCTTTGTCCGACTTGCGCGTCCCCACCGCCGCCGTCGCCGCGCTCGCCGTTCTTCTCGGCCTCGTTCACGGCGTGCTCGACGCCTTCGGCCTCCGCGCCGAAGGCGTCACCTCCACCGTCGGCGTCCTCCAATTCCTCGGCATGGCCGTCGCCACCTTCCTCTTCGTCGCGCTCCTCGCCGCCTTCGTCATCTCCCTGCGCTGGCCGTGGACGCGCATCGCCGCCCGCGTCCTCGGCAGTTGGATCGCCGCCTCCGGCCTCCTCCTCCTCGGCTGGTCCCTCCACGGCAACGGCTAGCCTGTGTTCAGTCCCGCTCGTTTTGTTGTACCTGGAATGGACTTCACCCGTTCCTCGCCCGGCCACTTCTTCCCTTTTCCATGTTCCATCCCCCTACCTCACCTTCGCCTTCCTCAACAATATATTGATCACCACATGCCCCTCCGTGCTCCTCGCCGGCGCCGCCACCTTGTCTGCCGGCGCTGGCGCTGGCCTCAGCACCACCGACCCGCTTAACTGCACAATCAGCCGCAATCCCGCCCCGTCCAGCGACGCCTTGTAGGCGCCCTTGCTGACGGTAAATTCCCCCGCGTCCGTCAACAGGTTCCCGCTCACCGTCCCCTCGTTCGCCGTGACGCTGGCCGGCTTCAGCCCCTCCGTGAACACCAGCTTCTCCGGCACCCCCGTCACAAACACCACCTGCGAAAAATCCACCGGCACCAGCCCCGCCGACCCCACCTCCACAAACAGCCGCGCCACCGGCGCCCGCTCCTTCTGCGCCTTCCCATTCAGATAATACAACAGGCTGAACGGCCCGTAACTCCCCTGCAGCTTCTCGGGCAGCGGTGATGACTTCGCCGCCTCCGCCACTTGCCCTGCCCCCAGCAGCCCCAGCAACAGCCCCGCGGCCATCAGCCGCGCCGGCGCGTTCATCCACTTCCCCGTCATCGCGTAATTTTTCATGAAAGCGTTATTTGTTTTGTTGAGTAAACCCGTTCCGGCCGCCCTTGTCCATCGGAGTCTTGTCCCCGCCCGTTAATTCCCGGCTTTATCCCGCCCCACCCGCCACTCCCGTAAAACTAAAAAGCGCGTGGTCATCGCTCATCGGATGACCACGCGCTTCGCATTTCAAATTCCGCCTGCCACCGTCGGCACGCGGCGGCGGCTTCCTTCGCCTTGGCTACTTTTTTATCGTCGTCTTCCGCAGCAGCACATTCAGCGAAGCATGCACCAGTTGCACCTTTCTCTCCGTCAGATTCTTGACCGCCACCGGCACCGGTATCGGTCCCTTCACCAACACCGTCCCCGTCATGTCCAAAATCACCCGCAATCCGGCCCCGTCAATGTGCGCCGTGTAGGTCCCGGTGCTGATTAAAAACTCCCCGGTGTCCGTGCTCAGCCCGCCCGTCACCATCCCCTGGCTGTTGGTCTCCGTCGTCGCCGGCTTTTTCGCGGGCGTAAATGTAATGCACCCGGAAATCCCGGCCACATTCACCACCTGCGTCGGGCTTATCCCCAGCAATCCCGCCGACCCGACCTCAACACCCCCGCTCTCTGCCGGCTTGAAGTCGGGAGTCGCCCCGGTCTGCTTCTTCCCGCCCACGTAATACAGCGTGCTGAATTCCGTGTAGATCCCCTGCAGCTTTACCGGCAGATTCCCCTCGGGCAATTGCGCGTGCGCCGCCGGGCTCAACAGCCCCAGCATCAGCCCCGCGGCCATCAACCGCGCCAGCGCGTTAATCAAATTCCCGGCCATCATCCGATTTTTCATAGCAGTAGTTTTAAGTGTGTTATAGAGCAAACCCCCCATTATCAGCAGGGCTCAGGCCAAAAAGGACGTTTTTTATCCCCCTGGCCAGCCTTATTTTGCTCTGACCATCAGAGCCTTGCCTCTTTGAAAATATTCCCCACCCCCCATCATTTTTGCCTCCTAACTCCCTCAAGATTGGTCGTCTCCCTCGGTATTTAACCCTATTTCCACCCCCGCCTTCACCGCTCTCCTTTTTACCTTTCATCCTTCACCTTTTACCCCCTCCTTTTCCCTTCCTCCCTGCCCCTCTTCCATTCTGCCCTTCCGCCTCTTCTATCTTCCATTTTCCATCTTCCATCTTTCATCTTCCCTTTCTACTCCTCCCTCCATTTCCACGCTTGCACCCCGCCCGCCCACCCGCTATTCCCCAATCCTCAACCCTCTTTTCTCACCCCGCGCCCCGGCCTTTGGCCGCACCCGCGCGCCTCACCCCCAACCCACAAGTCTCAGCGCGTCGCGCCTTCGTGCGCGGCACGCTCAGCACTCAACACTCGACCACAAGAATACTTTATGGACATCGCTTTAGTCACCGGCGCCGACGCCGGCCCGGGCCTTGCAATCGCCCGGCGCCTCATCGGTATGGGCTGCCGGGTGTATGCTCTCGCCACCCAGTTCGCCCGCAATCCCTTCCCTCACGACGACTTCATCACCCTCACCGTAAACCTTGCTGACCCCGCCGCCCTTACCCAGGCCGTCGAGGAAATCTTGGCCCGCGAAGGACATGTAAGCTTCGTCGTTCACGCCGCCCGGCGTGTCGCCACTCCGCTCCTCGACTCCTCCGTGGACGCTCTCACCGAGCGCCTGCACGTCGGCCTCCTCGCGCCCATCGCCCTCGCCCGCGCCACGCTCCCGTGGCTCCGCAAGGAAAAGGGTCACTTCCTCGTTCTCGCCTGGAACGGCGACGGCCCCGCCCCCGACGGCCCCGTCACCGCCGCCATCGAAGGCGGCCTCCTCCACTTCACCAACCAACTCTTCGACGAACTGCGCGACGACGGCATCCGCGCCACCACCGTTTACGCCCGCCCCAATCCCGCCACTACTGCCGAAGCCGCCTTCGCCCTCGACCCCCAGTCCGCCGTCAACCCCGAGATCGTCGCCGACGCCGTCGAACACCTCTTCCGCCTCCGCCCGAGCAACGTCGTCTCCACCCTCGTCATTCGCCCCGCGGCCAATGCCGAGACCCCGCGCCTTCCGCGCTCCACCGAGCTCGCCGGCCTCACCACCCGCGAGGTCCAACTTCCCCCGCGCGAACTCTTCCCCCGCGAGCCCGAACCCATCCCCACGCCCAAACGCGCCCGCCCGGCTGACGCCCCGCCCCCCGGCACCGAGGACGTTTACGACGACGATGAGGACGAAGACGAGGACGCCGAAGCCGAGTGGAATCCCGAAGGCCAGCGCGTCTCCACCGCCGACGACCGCGATGGCCCCGATTCCCCGCCCTCCCGCGAACCGCCCCGCGACTCGCGCGACCGCGAAGACTTTCGCGACCAGCCGCGTGATCCCCGCGACCAACCGCGCGACCCGCGCGACCGCCCCGATTTCCGTGATCAACCCCGCGATCTGCGCGACCAACCGCGTGACCCGCGTGACCAGCCGCGCGACCCGCGCGACTATCAGGACTCCGGCCCTCCGCGCCGCGATTACCATCCCGACGACGACCGCGGCCCCCGCCGCGCCCGTGGCGGCCGGGGTGGCCGTGGCCGCAACAACAACCGCCCGCGCGAATTCTCCAACAATCGCCGCGGCGACCTCCGCGGCCCCGGTGCCAACCGCCCCTATCCCGACGCCCAGCGCGCCGGCCCGCCTCGGGGAGACCCGCGTGACGCCCCGCCGTCCCGCCCCATGCCCCCTTCCAACCGCGATGACTTCCGTGACGACCAGCCGCGCGACCCGCGTGACCGCCCGGACGATTACGACGACCGCCCCGACGCCGAGCACGCCCACTCCCGCGACGATTCCTTCCGCACGCCGCACTCCGACAACGAGCCCGACGACGCCCCCAACGAAGACACCGACTTCGATGCCGTCCCCCGCGACGATGTCCGCGACGAACAAGGTGGGGACGGACCTCCGGGCCGTCCTTCTTCAGGCCGCGCGCCTTCCCCTTCCAATCGCGATACCGACCTCGAAACCATCCCCCCAAGCGAAGACTATATCCCCTCCCGCCAGCAGGGTGCGCCCTCACGCGCCGGCCCCAGCCAGGAAGGTCCCGGTGGCCCCGCCCCCCGCCGCCACCGTGGCTATGGCCGCCGCCCCCCGCCCGGCTCCCCCGGTCGCACCGGCCCCGACGCCGACTAATTCCATCTCGGTCTCTCCGCCTGAATCAGGCGGCTTATCGAAGTGCCCGGAAACGC
>CAZDAQ010000148.1:2779-7700 GCA_964503425.1 uncultured Opitutales bacterium | reverse complement strand
TGGCTCGGTTTTTTCTACGGCGGCAATATCGCCGGCGCGGTTTTCGGCTGCCTGCTGGCGGGTTTCTACTTGTTGCGCATTTACGACCTCGGCATCGCCACTTACGTCGCCGTCGGCATCAATGTTCTCGTCGCCCTCCTCGGTTGGACTTTGGCGGCCTGTGCCACTTGGTCTCCCACCGCGCTGCGTGTCGGCGCCATCGCTACGCCGCGCCCCGCCGGCGTTTCCGGCGCCTATTACAGCATCGCCTTGTCCGGCCTTACGGCCCTCGGCGCTGAGGTCGTCTGGACCCGCCTGCTCGGTTTGATTCTCGGTGGCACCGTTTACGCCTTCTCCATCATCCTCGCCGTGTTTCTCATCGGGCTGGGCCTCGGCAGCGCCGTCGGTTCCTTTGTTGCGCGGGTCACCCCCCGCCCGCGCTTCGCGCTCGGCTGCTGCCAGTTGCTCCTCACCGCGGCGATTGCCTGGTCCGCCTACGCGCTCGCCCGCTCCCTCCCCTTTTGGCCGATTAACCCCGCCCTCACGTCCGACCCTTGGCTCGTTTTCCAACTCGACCTCAGCCGCTGTCTCTGGGCCATCCTCCCCGCGACGCTGTTGTGGGGCGCCAGTTTTCCGCTCGCGCTTGCCGCCGCCGCCTCGCCCGGTGCGGATCCGGGCCGGCTGGTCGGCGGCGTTTATGCGGCCAACACCATCGGTGCGATTATCGGCGCCCTCGGCTTCAGCCTCGTGGCCATTCCCATCGCCGGCACCCAGGACGCCCAGCGCCTGCTCATCGCCTTCGCCGCTGTCTCCGCCCTCGTGATGCTCCTCCCGCTCCTTTTTTCCCGCAGCGCCGCTGCGCCTGCAACCCTCCGGCCCCGGTTCCTGCCCGCCCTCAGCGTGGCCGTCGCGCTCGGCCTCGCCGCCTGGATGCTCCGCGATGTTCCGCCGCTTCCCAGCGGCCTCGTCGGTTATGGCCGCAACCTCGCCACCTGGGGCGACCTCCCCGACTTCATCTACGTCGGCGAAGGCATGAACTCCTCCGTCGCCGTCTCCGAATTCTCCGACGGCACGCGCAATTTCCACGTCAGCGGCAAAGTCGAGGCCTCCACCGAGCCCCAGGACATGCGCCTCCAGCGCATGTTGGGCCACATCCCCGCCCTCGCCCACCCCGAGCCCCGCTCCGTCCTCATCGTCGGCTGCGGCGCGGGCGTCACCGCCGGCACCTTCGTCCTCTACCCCAGCATCAAACGCATCGTCATCTGCGAGATCGAGCCCCTCATCCCCCGGGTCGTCGCCCGCTACTTTGCCGAGGAAAATTACCACGTCCTCGACGACCCCCGCCTCGAGATTGTTTACGACGATGGCCGCCACTTCCTCCTCACCACCCACGAGAAATTTGACATCATCACGTCCGACCCCATCCACCCCTGGGTCAAAGGCTCCGCCGCACTTTACACCCAGGAATATTTCGAGCTCTGCAAAAAGCACCTCAACCCCGGCGGCTTCGTCACCCAATGGGTCCCCCTCTACGAAAGCACCTTCGCCACTGTTCAAAGCGAACTCCGCACCTTCTTCGAAGTCTTCCCCGAGGGCACCATCTGGAGCAACGACGAAAACGGCGCCGGCTACGATGTCATCGTCATGGGCCGCGCCAATCCCGCCCCCATCAACGTGGACGAACTCCAGCAGCGCCTCAACCGCCCCGATTACCGCGACATCGCCCAGTCCCTCGCCCAAGTCGGCTTCACCTCCGTCCTCGGCCTCCTCAGCACGTATGCCGGCCAGGGCTCCGATTACCGCGACTGGCTCAAGGACGCCGCCGTCAACCGCGACCGCAACCTCCGCCTCCAATACCTCGCCGGCCTCGGCCTCAACGAATACCAGGACGGCGCCATCTATGACGCCATGCTCGCCAATTATCGTTTTCCCAAAACCATCTTCTCCGGCTCGGACGACAGTCTCCAGATCCTCCACGATGCCCTCACCGTTAATCCGCCGAACAGCGAGGCCGCGAATAGTAATCCCACCCCTCCGCCCTCGCCCCCACCCGCTTATCAGCAATGAAAAAGCTCCTCGCCGCGCTCCTTCTCCTCGCCGCCCTCCTCGCCCCGCTCGGCGCACCCGCCGCCGACTACTACGTTTACTTTGGCACGCACAACTCCGGCCCAACCCGCGGCTTCTCCCTCGCGCATTTTAATTCCGACACCGGCAACCTCACCACCCCTCAATTTCTCCTCCCCGCCGTCGGCCCGGGCTTCTTCATGATCCATCCCGATGGCCTCCACCTCTACGCCTGCAACACCTTCGGCGCCAAAATCGCCGGTAATGTCAGCGCCTACGCCCTCGACCCAAAAACCGGCAACCTCACCTTCCTCAACTCCCAGCCCTCCGGCGGCCCCGACCCCAGCTACATCAGTTTCGACAAAACTGGCCGCTACGCCCTCGTCGCCAATTACAACGGCGCCAACGTCGCCGTCTTCCCCATCCTCGCCGACGGCTCCCTCGGCAATCGCACCGGCTTTGATCAGCACACCGGCAAAGGCACCGACCCCAAACGCCAGACCCAGCCCTACGCCCACTCCATCATTGTTGACCCGTCGAACCACTTCGCCCTCAACCCCGACCTCGGCCTCGACAAAGTCTTCATCTACAAATTCGACGCCACAACCGGCAACCTTACCCCCAACGACCCGCCCTTCGCCGCCACCAAACCCGGCACCGGCCCGCGCCACATTATTTTCGCCCCCAACGAAAAATACGCCTACCTCATCAGCGAAATGGGCTCCATCGTCACCCAGTTCGCCTGGGACGCAGCCAAAGGCACGCTCAAGGAACTCCAAACCATTTCCACCCTCCCGCCCGATTTCAAAGGCACCAACGTTGACGCCGAAATCGCCCTCTCCCCCGACGGCAAATTCCTCTACGCCTCCGACCGCGGCCTCGACGCCCTCACCACCTTCTCCGTGGACCCCGCCGACGGTCACCTCACCTGCCTCGACTATACCCCCACCCAGGGCAAAACCCCGCGCAACTTCGCCCTCGACCCCACCGGCAAGTGGATTATCGCCAGCAATCAGGACTCCAACACCGTCCTCGTTCTCCGTCGCGATGAAAAAACCGGCAAACTCTCCCCTGCCGGCCCCCTCATCCCCCTCGACTACCCCTTCTGCGAACGCTTTCTACTGATACCTGCCGATGCAGCTTCAAATGGCACTCCGCCTGCAACCTCTAAGGTGCCCGCCTCAACCACTCCCACAAAGTAATTTTGTTCGGAGAAAGACCCATAGCATCCCACGAAAGAAACTTAGCTAGCCTTCGCCGGCGCACTCGCCGCCGAGGGAGCACTCGCCGCCGCCGGCGTTGCGCCCGGTGCCCCCGCCTTGTCCGCGTCCAGCGCCTTCTGCACATCCGCCGCCTGCTTGTCGGTTGAGGCCTTTAAATCCTCCCACACAATCTTCCCGTCCTTCACCAGGAACGACTGCCGGTTCATCGCCCCGGGCACACCAAACGCCGCATACACTTCCCCTTTCGTGTCCGCCAGCAGCGTGAACGGCAGCTTTTGGTCGTCCGCGAATTCCTTCTGCGCCGCCACCGAGTCGTGGCTCACGCCCACAATCGTCAGCTTGTTCTTCGTCAGCGACGCATAGGCGTCCCGCAGGCTGCACGCCTCGGCGGTGCAGCCGCGCGTCGCCGCCTTCGGGTAAAAATACACCAGCACATACCCGCCCTTGTAAAGTTCGCCCAAGTCCACCGCTTTGCCGTTCTGGTCCACTGATTTCACCGCCGGCGCCGCCGCGCCCACTGCCAGTGGCACTGCGCCACTGACAAAACTCATCAGGCACGAGGTGAGGAAGGACATGGCAATCAGGGTCTTGATTTTTAGCGGCAGTTTCATGGGGTAATCGGGGGTTAAACGCCGCACGCTAACGGCCCGTCCCGCGTCAGGCGAGCGGTTTTTTTCCGCCCTCCACCGTCCACATCGGCGACTCCCGGAACTGGTCCGCCAGCTTCTGCGTCGTCCGCTCCAGCCGCGTCGCCAGCGTCTTGATGATCTTCAACGCCACATCCGGCTGCTCCCGGATCATCTGCTCGATGTCCCCGCCCGGCACCTGCACGAGCTTTGCCTGTCCCTTCGCCTTGATCGTGCATGTCCGCGGCTTGCCCAAAATGTCCGCCATTTCCCCGAAAATCGTCCCCGGAAACATCAGCACCGTCAGCAGCAAATCGTCCTTGTAAACCTCCACCGCCCCCGACTTCAAAATATAGAACCCGCTCCCGATTTCACCCTGCTTGATGATCGTCGCCCCGTGCTTGTATTCGTGCTCTTCGTGTTCCATGTCCCCACCCTAGACAATTTCCGCCCTTTGTTACAAGCGCATTACAAGGTGTTCACCCTAACGGCGGCTTACAAATCAATCACATCCCGGTCCCGCCGCGCCGAGGGCGGTCCGCCCGACACCCCCCCCAACACCCGCGTCTTCAGCGACCGCCGCCGCGGCCCCAGCAACAGGTAAACCAGCAGCGACACCGCGCTCACCACCAGCGCGCCCCACAACGCCGACGCAAACGACGCCACCTCAAACCCCGGCACCACCGCCCCCGCCAGCAAAAACAGCAGCGCGTTGATCACCCACAACCCCAGCCCAAACGTCACCAGCACAAACGGCAGCGTAAACACCACCAGCAGCGGCTTCAGCACCATGTTGAACAACGTCAGCGCCACCACCACCAGCGCCAGCGTCCCCCATCCATTTGGACCCAGGCTTCCCGGCCCATGGTAGCTGATGCCGCGCGAGGTGTGCGCCGCGATGACCACGCCAATCGCAATCACCACCATGCGCACCGCCTGGCGGCCCGGCGTGGGCCTCCGCTCATCGTTTATCCAGACATTCCGGTATTCAACCATAAGTTCCGGCGCGCAGTCTCGCGCCTCCCCGCC
>CAZDAQ010000148.1:0-2679 GCA_964503425.1 uncultured Opitutales bacterium | reverse complement strand
CCTTCAACTTCCGCCACCGCTCCAACCGCTCCGCGATCGCCGCCTCCGCCCCCGCCGGCGCCGGGCCTGGCTCATATAACTTGAGCGGGTTTTCCAAATACTCTTGGCCAGAAACCGCTTCGGGGAATTCATGGCTGTATAAATATCCCGCCCCCTGCCCCATTTTTCGGTTCGTCACCGTATGGCTGTCCCTTAACCACAGTGGCACTGCCTGCACCGGCGCGTCTTTCAGCGCCTCCTTCGCCGCGCCCAGCGCCCGCGTCGCCGAATTGCTCTTCGGCGCCGTCGCCAGAAAAATCGTCACGTGCGCCAGATTCAGCGCGCACTCGGGCAGTCCGATCACGTCGCACGCCTGGAACGCCGCCATCGCCAGCGGCAGCCCGCGCGGGTCCGCCAGCCCCACGTCTTCCGACGCCAATATCACCAGCCGCCGCGCCACAAACCGCGGGTCCTCCCCGCCTTCCAACTGCTTCGCCAGCCAATACATCGCCGCGTCCGGGTCGCCCCCGCGCACGCTTTTAATGAACGCCGAAATCGCGTCGTAATGCTCGTCCCCGTCCGCGTCGTGCCGCACGCGCCGCTCCTTCGCAAAGGTCTCCAGCGCCGCCTCCGTAATTTCCCCGCCCGCGTTTTGACTCAACGCCAACGTCTCCAGCGCATTCAGCCCGCGCCGCAAGTCCCCGTCGCTCAGCCGCGCCAGCCCTTCCAACACGCTGTCCGCCGCCTGGATCTTCAACCCGCCCAGCCCGTGCGCCGTGTCCTCCAGCGCCCGCCGCAGCACCTTCACAATCGCCGCCGGCGGCAGCGGCTCCAGCCGAAACAGGTGGCTCCGGCTCAGCAGCGGCGCAATCACATAAAACCCCGGATTCTGCGTCGTCGCGCCGATCAGCCGCACGTTCCCCGCCTCCACGTCCGGCAGCAGCAAATCCTGCTGCGCTTTGTTGAACCGGTGGATCTCATCAATGAACAAAATCGTCCGCTCCTCGGGCCGCGCCCGCGCCATCCGCAGCTCGTCCCGCAGCTCCGCCACGTTCGACAACACCGCGTTCAGCCGCACGAACCGGCTCCCCGTCTCCCGCGCGATCACCTCCGCCAGCGTCGTCTTCCCGCACCCCGGCGGCCCGTAAAACAGCAGGCTCCCAAACGTGTCCGCCCGCACCAGTTGCGGCAGCAAACTCTCCGGCCCCAGCAAATGCTCATGCCCCACCACCTCCGCCAAACTCTTTGGCCGCATCCGCAACGCCAACGGCTGATGAACCCGTTTGCCCATCTCCCCTACGCCCGCTTCATCCTCTTCACCCCCCGCAGCGCCAGCGAAGGAAAGTGAACCCTCCGAAGCTTTAGCGTAGGAGGGCAACGCCACTCTCGACGACTCCTCAAACAACGACGACTGTAACGGCTCTTCCATTGAACGGCGCATCCACGCCTCGCCCACCTTACCACACTAGCCCAACCGCGCAAGGGGCGAAAGCTCACACTCACCCGTCCACGCCTCACAATCAAATCCTTGGCAAAATGCCTTTTCTGGGATAACCTACCCCTATGTCCGAAAAGGATCTTCTCGCCCGCATCACCGTGGACCCCCAGCTCTGCCACGGCAAACCCTGTGTGCGCGGCCTGCGCTACCCGGTCGAGTTCCTGCTTGAACTGCTCAGCGGCGGCATGTCCAACGAACAAATCCTCGCCGATTACCCCGATCTGGAAGCGGACGACCTCAAGGCCGCTTGTGCCTACGGTGCGCGCCTCAGCCGCGTACAACGCATGGACCCCGTGCTCACGTGAAGTTCCTGGTGGATGCCCAGCTTCCCCGCCGCCTGGCTCTTCAATTGACCGCGGCTGGCCATGACTCCGTCCATACGCTCGGCTTGCCCGCCGGCAATCGCACGCCGGACGAAACGCTTGTAGCCTTGGCCGACCGTGAACACCGCGTCGTGCTTACGAAGGACAGTGATTTCGTCACCCTATTCCTGCTGCGCGGTCAGCCCCGCAAGCTCTTGTTAATTTCCACCGGTAACATCTCCAATGACGCCCTTAGCCAGTTGATCGCCACCAACTTGCCCGGCCTCATAACGGCATTGACCCAGCATAATTTCATCGAACTCAGCATCAGCAACATCACGGTGCATGCCTGACCACAAAAAATTATCGATTCTAAACGCGTCGTTCTGCGATCTAATTTCCTTTCGATCCGTAATAACCAAGAATTGCACCTATTAGTATTAGGATGCTTAGCATAGCTATGCGGCCCCAAGCTTTTACCGGGTCAATATGACGGTCGGCCCGCCGCACTTTGTGGTTCTTACCCCGCCTGTATTCCAAATAACCGAGCACTCCAACGATATACAAAACTGGGGCTGCGAATTCAAAGTGGCTTTCTGTCCGTTTGATGCATAACTCAGTGACAATTATGCCCAATCCGACAAGAGCCACGATCAAATCAAGAATATTCAGCCCTTTTGATTTCATCGATTGAATTTTTATCCCAACCTCTGCATCGCACGCAAGCGGCGAACTCCCCCCTCTTTCCCATTGCCCGCCCACTCCCCCGCCCCTACAACTCCCCCCATGGTCACCATCACCGGCGAATACCTCGGCGATCTCCACTGCCGTGCCGTCCACCAGCCCTCGGGCACCGTCCTCGAGACTGACGCCCCCAAGGACAACCAGGGCCGTGGCGAG
>CAZDAQ010000147.1:0-7831 GCA_964503425.1 uncultured Opitutales bacterium | reverse complement strand
TATCCCAGCCCCGCTTCTCTTTTTCTTATCCTATTCATCCGGTTAATCCTGTCAAAACCCCCTTCCCTCTTTTCCACGCCCCTCCCTCCCTTTGCGCTGTTTGTGTATTATGTGGTTAATCTCTTTTCTTCTCCCTCTGCGCCAAATCGTCCCATTCGGCCTAAATCGGGGTAATTCGGGCTAAATCGCACCAAATCGTGCTTAAAGCATTTTCCCCTTCTGCCCTAACCAAACCCAGGAAACGCCGATCCCACACCCCCACACCGCTCACCCCACCCCCACACCGCTCACTCCCGCCCCACTCCGCTCCGGTCCCCGCCGAATCCCTCCCAGTCCAACCAAATCCAACCTAATCCGACCTAATCCAACCAAAATCATTTCGACTCCTTCCATTCCTCTACCCTCCATCCTCCACTTATAGAGACACATCCTCATTGACGAACCCCGCCGCTGCCCCCATCTTCACCCGTCCACCATGAACCTCCCGTCCCGCCACGTCCGCCAAACCGCGCCCCAATCCAAGGCTGCGCGCATCGCCATGGCCACGGTTTGGGCGCTCCGCTCCAACCCATCCGGCAGGTTCTGAGGTCACATTTTTCATCCACCCTCTTGTAACCCGCCGAGCTTCCCTCCGGCGGGTTTTTTATTCCGCTTCAGGGAAAGCCCGGTGTTCGAGGCCCCAATCACCTCCTCACCATGAACCCACCCGCCGCACCCACCAGTCACCGGACCAAGGTCATCGCCGCCTTCTCGGCGGTGTATATCCTTTGGGGTTCCACCTACCTCGCCATCCGCATCGGCGTCACCACGCTGCCGCCTTTCCTGATGGCCGGTGGCCGCTTCCTTATCGCCGGCGGCCTGCTCTACGTCTGGCTCCGCCTGCGCGGTGAGCCCGCTCCCACCCGCCCGCAGTGGAAAAACGCCGCCATCATCGGCACCCTCCTGCTGTTCGGCGGCAACGGCATGGTCTCCTGGGCCGAGCAAACCGTCCCTTCCAGTCTCGCCGCCCTCATCGTCGCCGCCGCGCCCATCTGGTTTGCGGTCTTTGAATGGCTGCGCCCCCATGGCCGCCGTCCCACCCTCCCCACCGTCCTCGGGTTGTTCGTTGGCTTCAGTGGGGTTATCCTGTTGGTGGTCAATAGTTCCGGGCATTCCTCCGGCCCCGCCGTCATTTCGCTGGCGGGCATCCTCGCCTTGGTTGTGGCCTGCATAAGCTGGGCCGGCGGCTCCATCTTCAGCAAATACCACACCCCCTCCTTCCATTCGCTCTGGATGACCACCGCCGCCCAAATGCTCTGCGGCGGCACCGCCAACCTTACCGTCTCGCTCCTGCGCGGCGAATGGTTCACTTTCAAAAGCGGGCAAGTCTCTGCCTCCTCGCTACTTGCATTCCTCTACCTGCTCATCTTCGGTTCGTTGATTGGCTACGGTGCCTATGTCTGGCTGCTCAAGCATTGCGCGCCAACCCGGGTCGCCACCTACGCCTACGTCAACCCCGTCATCGCCGTCCTCCTCGGCTGGCTGGTCCTGCACGAGCCCTTGACCCCCATGATCGGCTTCGCCGCCGCCATCATCCTCACCGGCGTCCTCCTCGTCCAGTGGCCCAATAAAAACCAGTCTAAATAAACGTTATTTGCAAACCACCAACCTCCGCACCTTCACTTGAAAACAAACCATAGCATCATGAGGAATTGCGCCAGGATAAACACGGCAAACAATCCGTAGGCAAACCATGCGAAATCATCCTGCCGCAGCTTCCGTTCAGCGGGCGCGCGGGGCCGTGCCGGCGCGCCCACCGCCCAAGCGACCGTGCCAGTGCTCCCGCCTCCGGGCAGCGGTTCGCTCAATCGGCCTTGGTCGTGTTGCATCCGGCCCCACCTTGCCACAACCCCTGCCCCATGACAATCGCCTTTCTCTACTCCCTTCCTCCCCAAAACGTCACCGCCTTGTCACGCCGGATAAGGTTGACTAATTCCCGGCTGAAGCCTCCATAATCCAAGCTTATCTACCCGAAATCAAGGTTGACGGCCCGAGCCCGTTTTTGCCATGGTTATCGCTTCGCTTCGCTCCACTGTGGATTTCTGCATTGCGAGTGACTACCCAGGCCGCCCGCTCCACCCCATGACACCCCCCTTCGGCAAAAAAGCCCTCGTGCTCGCCCCCCTGCTTTGGCTGGGGGCGGTCGCGCCGCTCGTTGCCGCAGCCCCCGGGGAACCCATCAACCCCGCTCCCTACGCTTTTGATATTCTCGGCCTGCCCATCACCAATTCCATGATAACCACTTGGGTCTTTTCCATAGTGGCCATCGTGCTCATTCGCTGGCTGGTTGGCAAACCCCAGCTCATTCCCACCCGCGGCCAGGCTATCGTCGAAAACCTCCTCACTGGCCTGCGCGACATCGTCGAGCCCATCCTCGGTCCCCGCCTCATAGACAAAGTCATGCCCCTTTTGCTCTCCCTTTTTACCTTCATCCTCATCATGAATTGGTCAGGCCTGATTCCCGGCGTCGGCACTATCGGGTTGAAGGAATGGGACGCCAATGGCACCGAGCACCTTCGCACCATTTTCCGTCCGGCCAATTCCGACCTCAACACCCCTGTCGCCTTGGCCCTGATCTCCTGCTCCGCCTGGGTTTACTATGTGCTCCGCTACGCCGGCATCAAAACCCTCGTGCATGACCTCTTTGGCAACAAGGCCGATAAAAACGACGTGCCCAGGGTCGTCTATTATGTTTTTTATCTCCTGTTTCTGATGATCGGTTTGATCGAAGTCCTGACCATCCTCGTGCGGCCCATTTCCCTCTCCTTCCGCCTTTACGGCAATGTTTTCGGCGGGGAAAACCTTTTGGACACGATGTCGGGCATCTTACCCGTCATTGCGCCGCTGCCCTTCTACTTGCTCGAGTTCTTCATCGGCCTGCTCCAAGCCTTCATCTTCACGCTCCTCACCGCCGTCTATATCGGGCAAATCTGCAACCATGAAGGTTCCTCGCAGCCGGCCGACGGCGGCAGTCCCGCCCACTAAATCCCACCACCATTTTTAATCCTTTTTCCCTTCCACCGGAATCACGTCCGCCGGCGCCATCCTGTCGCCCCGCGCGTGTACGGCCGGGAAAATCCCCCCCTAACCTAACTCATCATGCTCCCAGAAATCATCGCACAAGTCGCGGCTCCCACCACCCTCTTCGGCAACGTCGGCAACGGCATTCAGGCCGGACTCGGCTGCTTGGGCGTCGGCATCGGCCTCGGCCTCATTGGCTGCAAAGCCATTGAGTCCATCGGTCGCAACCCCGGCGCTTCCGGCAAAATCATCGTGTGGACCTTCGTCTTCATGGCCTTGACCGAAGCCGTCGCCTTCTACGCCTTCTTCCTCCGTTATACCGGATCCTAATCCACCCCGTGCGGTCGTCCCGGCGTGCTCCGCCGGTCCAGCCGCTGCTGCCATCCCGCCATCGCCGGATATCTTTTCCGGCGGTGGCGGTGGGCCGCATCCTGCCGCCCTTTTTAACCTCTTACCCATCCGCCCATGCTCGACGTAGTTCTGCCCTTCCTTGCCGCCGTCACCGATCCGGCCACTGCTGCGCCACCTGCCAGCAATGCTTTCGTGGAATTCCTTAAGAACATCTACGGCCCCTTCGGCGTCGAGCCTAGCCGCCTGCTTTGGCAGGCGGTGGATTTTGCCATAGTCTCCTTTATCCTCTATCGCTTCGCCTTCAAGCCCGTCCTCGCCACGATGGACGAGCGCCAGAAGAAAATCGCCGAGGGCCTCCAGTATGCCGAGGACATGAAGCTCAAGCTCGCCGACGCCAAAAACAAGCACTCTGAAATCCTCCGCCGCGCCTCCGAGGAAGCCCAGCAGATCGTCAGCAACGCCCGCAACGCCGCCAAGGGCATCGTGGACAAGGCCACCACTTCCGCTTCCCAGCAGGCCGAGGCCCTCGTCAAAAAAGGCGAGCAGGCCGTTGCCCTCGAGCGCCAGCAAATGCTGGCCGAGCTGCGCCGCGAAGTCGCCCAACTCGTCCTCGACACCACCAGCCGCGTCCTCGCCCGCGACCTCTCCGGCGACGAACGCACCCGCTTTGCCAACACCGCCGCCCAGGACTTGTTGAAAAACTAGGCCCGCGCCCGTATTTTCCATGACTCTCGACCGCAAACACAAGGACTTTGCCAAAAAGCTCGTCCGCCTCTCTCTCGACGGGGAAGGCCAGATTGACCCCGCCCGGGTGCAGGCAGTCATGGAAGCACTGCGCTCCTATAAACCCAGAATGCAGCGCCTGCTCCTGAAAGCCTATCTGCGCCGCCTCCTGATCGAGGACCGGCGCGGCCTGCTGCTTTACGAATACTCCGGCCTCATCCCTCCCGCCGAGCTCGAATCCCTCCGCGCCCACTACAGCCAAAAATACCGCCGCCCGCTGCGCCTCGAGCTTCAGGCGGATAACCAGCTCCTCGCCGGCTTGCGTGTCACCATCGGCGACGACGTTTACGAATACTCCGCCTCCAGCCGCCTCGACCGCCTCCGCGCCGCCCTCGTCTAATTTTTCCTCTCCACCTCACCTCCATCCTTAATCCCTTTTCCCCATGAGTTCCGTCCTCGACCAAATCCGCCAGGAAATCGCCAAGCTCGAAACCGGCTCCACCCAACGCAACGTTGGCCGCATCGTCACCCTCGCTGACGGCGTCGCCAAACTCGACGGCCTCTCCGCCGTCATGTATAATGAGATGATCGAGTTCCCCGGCGGCGTCTTCGGCATCGCCCTGAATCTCGAGGAAGACGAAGTCGGCGCCATCATCCTCGGCGACTACGCCCACCTCAAGGAGGGCGACGAAGGCAAGACCACCGGCCGCCTCCTCTCCGTGCCCGTCGGTAAGGCCCTCCTGGGCCGCGTGGTGGATGCCATTGGCCGCCCCGTGGACGGCAAGGGCCCCATCAATGCCGCCGAAAACTTCCTCGTCGAGAAAATCGCCCCCGGCATCATCCCCCGCTACCCCGTCAACCAGCCCCTCCAAACAGGCATCATGGCCATTGACTCCATGATCCCCATTGGCCGCGGCCAGCGCGAACTTATCATCGGCGACCGCGCCACCGGCAAGACTTCCATCGCCATTGATACCATTCTCAACCAAGCCAACATCAACCGCACCGGCCTCGCCTCGGGCGACCCCAAGTTCCGCCCCGTCTATTCCATCTACGTCGCCATCGGCCAGAAAAACTCCACAGTCGCCCGCACCGTCAAGGCCCTCGAGGAAGCCGGCGCGATGGAATTCACCATCATCGTTTCCGCCCCCGCCGCCGACAATCCGGCCAACCAATACCTCGCCCCCTACTCCGGCTGCTCCATGGGCGAATGGTTCATGGAAAACGGCATGGACGCCCTCATCGTTTACGACGACCTTTCCAAGCACGCCGTCGCCTACCGCCAAATCTCCCTCGTACTCAAGCGCCCTTCCGGTCGCGAGGCCTATCCCGGCGACGTTTTCTACCTGCACTCGCGCCTGCTCGAACGCGCCGCCCGCCTCAATGCCGAGGCTGTCGAAAAAATCTCCGGCGGAAAAATCAAAGGCTCCACCGGCTCGCTGACGGCCCTGCCGATCATCGAAACCCAGGCCGGCGACGTCTCCGCCTACATTCCCACCAACGTCATCTCCATCACCGACGGCCAGATCTTCCTCGAAACCGACCTCTTCAACCAGGGCATCCGCCCCGCCATCTCTGTCGGCCTCTCCGTCTCGCGCGTCGGCTCCGCCGCGCAAATCAAGGCCTACAAACAGGTCGCCGGACGCATCAAGCTCGAGCTCGCCCAATATCGCGAGCTCGCCGCCTTTGCGCAGTTCGGCTCCGACCTCGACGCCAAGACCAAGGCCCAGCTCGAGCGCGGCGCCCGCATCGTCGAGCTCTTCAAGCAGCCCAACCTCGCCCCCCGGCGCACCGAAATTCAGGTCGTCCTGCTCTGGGCCGTCCAGAACGGCGTGTTTGACCCCATTCCGCGTGACAAGATGGTCGCCGCCGTCACTTCCATGGAAGATTACTTTGTCACCCGCCAGGATGCCTTCCTCAAGAAGCTCGTCGCCGAAGGCAAGATCACCGACCAGCTCGCCGCGGACATCAAGGCCGCCTGCGAAGACTGGGCCCGCACGTTCGTCGCGTAATTCTCGCCCCACCGGTTCACCTCTTATTCCTTCCCCGCTGCTCCTGCTTCCATGAAAGGCATTCGCGAGATTCGCCAGCGTATCCGGGCCGTTAAAAATACGTCCCAGATCACCAAGGCCCTGCAACTCGTCGCTTCCTCCAAGATGAAGCGCGCGCAGGATGCCGCGCTCGCTGGCCGCTCGTATGCCCTGCTGCTCGCCCAAATGATGGAATCCGCCGCGGAAAAAGTGGACTTCGTCAACCATCCGTTCTTCATCGCCCGCCCCGTGCGCAAACGCGGCATTCTCCTCATCTCGACGGACAAAGGCCTGTGCGGCCCGCTCAACAGCAATACCTTCCGCCAGGTCACCGAAATTCCGCGCGATCAGGCCAGCTATGTCAGCGTGGGCCGCAAGGGCACCCAGTTCGTCGCCCGCACCGAGCGCGACCTTCTCGCCGATTTCACCGTCAGCGACCGCGTCGGCTACAATGAAGTCCGCCCCGTCGTCGAATACCTCGCCCAAGCCTACCTGGACGGCAAGGTGGACACCGTCGAGGTCATCTACCCGCACTTCATCAATACCCTGCGGCAGGAAACGTCCCTCGCGAAGCTCCTCCCCTTCACCTCCCTGCGCGAAACCATCGCCCACATGCGCGACAAACTTGGCCACCAGCAAAGCGATGACATCAAGGACGACCGCCTCATGCTCTTCGAGCCGTCCTCCGAGGAAATCCTCGCCATCCTGCCCACCCTCTTCCTCAAGCAGGAGGTTTACCAGATGCTCCTCTCCGCCAAGGCCAGCGAGCACTCCGCCCGCATGGTCGCCATGAAAAACGCCACCGACAACGCCAAACAGCTCACCACCGACCTCACCCTCGAATACAACAAGGCCCGCCAAGCCTCCATCACCCAGGAAATTCTCGAGATTGCCGCGGCCGCCGCCGCCGGCACTGCGTAATTTTCCTCCACCCGCTCCTTCCTTAACCCCAGCCACCTTCCCTTCCCTATGAACACCGGTAAAATCGTCCAAATCATCGGTCCGGTCGTCGACGTCCAGTTCGACGAGGCCCACATCCCCGAAATTTACAACGCCATCGAAATCGCCGGGCGCACCGGCTCCGATCGCCTCGTCTTCGAAGTCCAGCAGCACCGCGGCGAGGGTCTCGTGCGCGCCATTGCCATGAGCTCCACCGACGGCCTCGTTCGCGGCCAGGATGTCACGGACACCGGCGCGCCCATTTCCGTTCCCGTCGGCGAAGGCGTTCTCGGACGCATCTTCAACGTCATCGGTGAGCCCGTGGACCAGCGCGGACCGGTTAAATTCGAGAAACGCTACCCCATTCACCGCTCTCCCCCCAGCCTCCTCGACCAGGACACCGAGGGCAAAATCCTCGAGACCGGCATCAAGGTCATTGACCTCATCTGCCCCTTCCTCAAGGGCGGCAAAGTCGGCGCGTTCGGCGGCGCGGGCGTCGGCAAAACCGTCGTCATCATGGAGTTGATTCACAACATCGCCATGAAACACGGCGGCTACTCCGTCTTCGCCGGCGTCGGTGAGCGCTCGCGCGAAGGCAACGATCTTTACCACGAGATGAGCGAAGGCAAAGTCATTGACCAGGATGACCTCTCGAAGTCGAAGGTCGCGCTCGTTTACGGCCAGATGAACGAGCCACCGGGCGCCCGCATGCGCGTCGCCCTCTCCGG
>CAZDAQ010000146.1:0-7901 GCA_964503425.1 uncultured Opitutales bacterium | reverse complement strand
AGGTGGACCTCGTCGCCGAAATGGCCGTCCACAACCCCTTCGATTTCTTTGTCGAGCCCTATGCCGAAAAATTTCCCTTCGAATACGACCCCGCCCTCAAGGCCGAGCTCGCCCCCTACCTCCCGCCCACCGCCGACGGACCCAAGCTCCGCGAATTCGTCGCCTCCATTGACCGCACCCCCCGCAACACCGTCTCCTTCCTCGTCGAGTTGAACAGCCGCCTCCGCGAAGTGGTGGACTACGTCATCCGCCTTGAGCCCGGCGTCCAAACCCCCGAGGAAACCCTCGCCCTCCACAAAGGCTCCTGTCGCGATTCCGCCTGGCTCCTCGTCCAGACTCTCCGCCACCTCGGCCTCGCCGCCCGCTTTGTCTCCGGCTACCTCATCCAGCTCACCGCCGACATCAAATCCCTCGACGGCCCCAGCGGCACCGAGAAGGACTTCACCGACCTTCACGCCTGGACCGAGGTCTTCCTCCCCGGCGCTGGCTGGATCGGCTTCGACGCCACTTCCGGCCTCCTTGCCGGCGAAGGCCACATCCCCCTCGCCTGCACCCCCTCTCCGGGCGCCGCCGCCCCCATCACCGGCGCCGTCTCCAAATCCGAATGCGAATTCGATTTCTACATGGACGTCCACCGCGTCCACGAAACCCCCCGCGTCTCCAAACCCTACACCGAGGAACAATGGAAAACCATCGAAGCCCTCGGCCACAAAATTGATGAGATCTTCCAGGCGCGCGATTTGCGCCTCACCATGGGCGGCGAGCCCACCTTCATCTCTATAGACGACCCCGACGGCGCCGAGTGGAACACCGCCGCCGTCGGCCCCAAAAAACGCGAACTCTCCGCGAAGCTCCTCAAGCGCCTGCGCGACCGCTTTGCCCCGCACGGCCTCATGCACTGGGGCCAGGGCAAATGGTATCCCGGCGAGTCCCTCCCCCGCTGGTCCTACTCCTGCTTCTGGCGCAAGGACGGCGAACCCATCTGGGACAACCCCCGCCTCACCGCCGACCTCGAAACCAATTACGGGTTCGACCAGTCCCGCGCCCACCGCTTCGCCCTCGAGCTCGCCGCCCGCCTCGACGTCACCCAGCGCTGGATCATGCCCGCCTACGAGGACACCTGGTATTACCTCTGGAAGGAACGCAAACTCCCCGGCAACGTGGATCCCCTCCGCAACAACCTCGAAGACAAGGAGGAGCGCCGCCGCCTCGCCCGCATTTTTGAAGACGGCCTCGACACCGTTACCGGCTACATCATGCCCATCCAGCGCCGCTTCGGCGCCGAGGGCTACTACTGGGCCACCGGCCCGTGGTTTCTCCGCCAGGAACGCTGCTTCCTCCTCCCCGGCGATTCCCCGATGGGCTTCCGCCTCCCGCTCGATTCCACCGCCTGGGCCGCCCCCGCCGATTATTATTTTATCCCACCCGTTGACCCGCAGGTCGAGTTCCCTCCGCTGCCGCCTCGCGAGATTCTCCTGCGCCAGCTTCGCGTCCCCGGCGGCGGTGGCGAAGGCCGCTGGCCCTGGGAAACCGCCACGCCCGGCCTCGGCTACGGTCCCGGCGGGTTGCCCCAGCAAATCCGCCCCCAGCCGCTGCCGCCCCGCGCCGCTCTGCGCGACCCCGCCACCAAGCCCGGCCCCCACCAATCCGCCGACTGGATCGTCCGCACCGCCCTCTGCATTGAGCCGCGCGACGGCAAAATCCACATCTTCATGCCCCCGGTGCGCTCCACCGAGGACTACCTCGAACTCGTTTCCCAAATCGAGGCCGTCGCCGCCGCCCTCGAAACTCCCGTCCTCCTCGAGGGCTACCCGCCTCCGCACGACAACCGCCTCAATGTCGTCAAGGTCACTCCCGACCCCGGAGTCATTGAAGTCAACATCCAGCCCGCCCGCAGTTGGGACGAAGCCGTCAACATCACCACCGGCCTCTACGAAGACGCTCACTTCACCCGCCTCGGCACCGAGAAATTCATGGTTGATGGCCGCCACACCGGCACCGGCGGCGGCAATCACATCGTCATCGGCGGTGAGACTCCGGCGGACAGCCCCATGCTCCGCCGGCCCGACCTCCTCTCCAGCCTCATCGGCTACTGGCACCAGCACCCGTCCCTCTCCTACCTCTTCTCCGGCCTCTTCATCGGCCCCACCAGCCAGGCCCCGCGCGTGGACGAAGCCCGCAACGACGCCCTCTACGAACTCGAAATCGCCTTCAAGGAACTCCAGCGCGCCCGCGGCGGGCCGCCCTGGATGGTGGACCGCATCCTGCGCAACCTCCTCATTGACACCACCGGCAACACCCACCGCGCCGAGTTCTGCATAGACAAGCTCTACAGCCCCGAAGGCCCCACCGGCCGCCTCGGCCTCCTCGAGCTCCGCGCCTTTGAAATGCCGCCGCACGCACGCATGAGCCTCGCCCAGCAGCTCCTCCTGCGCGGCCTCATCGCCCGCTTTGCCGACAAACCGTTCGAGCCCGGCCGCCTCACCCGCTGGGGCACCGAGCTCCACGACCGCTGGATGCTCCCCCATTTCATCCAGCAGGACTTTAGTGATGTCCTTGGCGACCTCCGCGCCCACGGTCTCCCGTTTGAGGACGGTTGGTTCGCCCCGCACCAGGAATTCAAGTTCCCCTTCTTCGGCAAAACCAATTACCGCGAGGTCGAACTCGAACTCCGCCACGCCCTTGAGCCCTGGCACGTCCTCGGCGAATCCGGCTCCGCCGGCGGCACCACCCGCTATGTGGACAGCTCCGTCGAACGCGTCCAAGTCAAGGCCCGCGGCCTCAATCCTGAGCGCTACGTCGTCGCCTGCAATGGCCGCCGCCTCCCCCTTCATCCCACCGGCACCGTCGGCGAATACGTCGCCGGCGTCCGCTACCGCGCCTGGCAGCCCGCCGAATGCCTCCACCCCACCATCCCGGTGGACTCGCCCCTCGTGTTCGACATCATTGACGCTTGGAACAAGCGCGCCGTCGCCGGCTGCGTTTATCACGTCGCGCACCCCAGCGGCCGCAACTACGCCACCTTCCCCGTCAACGCCTACGAAGCCGAAAGCCGCCGCCTCGCCCGCTTCTTCCCCTACGGCCACACCCCCGGCCCGCGCGACACCCTGCCCCCCGTCCACATCTCCCCCGAATTCCCCCTCACCCTTGACCTCCGCTCCCCGCTGACTGCGTGAAAAGGTAGAGCGCGGTGCCCTCACCACGCCGTTCCTCGGTAGGGCCCGACTCTGCTGTCCAGCAGAGCGCCGGGCCATTCTTCCGTAGCAGCAGTATTAGGCGACAAGGACAAAGTTGGGGTTGGTGCTCGGACGCCATGACAGCTCTGCCCGCCTTCGTCAGCGAGCGCCCGTGAGTTCGGTGAAAAATCGGGACGGACCTCCGGACCGTACACTTCTTACAGCCACACTCTGGAGAGACGATTCCACCATCCGATGGAATGCCGTTCGCGTTTGCCGTTTCCGCCCAACCGCAAACTGTACCGTAAACGTTAAACTCTGCCCTCCCTCAGCAATCCGCAATCTCCTCAATGCGCATGCCCCTCATGCCCGTGCACTTCATCTTCACTCCCCGCCCGCCCCGGCAAAAACAACAGCGCCCCCACAAACATCACCGTCGGCAGCGCGATGACCTTCAGCCAAATCCCTTGCGGGCTGTAACCCGCCTGCAACAGCACCACATCCAGCAGCGGCAGCAGCATCACGATGCAATACCACCCCGGCCACGCCAGGTCCCGCAGCCGGTTGATCACCTGCACCAGCATTGTCCCCATTCCGTAAACGCTGATCACAATCGTCAGGAAAATCGCCACCGCCAAAAACGAATGCCGGTCGTAACCCGCCAGCTCCAGGCTCGGTATCGGTTTCGCCGGTGCGCCCGCCTTCGGCGGCTCCGGCGTCTTCCCCAGGTCCTCCTGGAACTGCGCCAGTTGATATTCCCGCGGCCACGCATAGCCCACGTAGTGCAGCACCCCCGCCGCCAGTAGCGCCCACACCGCCACTGTCACAAAAAATCGCCCGGCAAAAAGCCCGCGCCCCAGCCGCCCGTCCGATTGCAGAAATCCAGTCATGGTTTACCCGCTCCAATGCCAGCCCTTCGCCACCGGCGCAAGCTCAACCGCACCGCCGCCCGTTACAGCGACTTCGCGATCTCCGCCTCCAGCTTGTTGATGTCTGCCGCGAACACCCGGATGCCCTCCGCCGTCTTCTCCACCGCCATTGGGTCCTCGTTGAACATCCAGCGGAACACCTTCTCGCTCATCTCCACCTTCTTGATGTTCTGCGCCGCCGCCCACTCCGGCGTCAACTGCCGCGTCACCGGCGCGTCCGACTTCGCCAGCTCCGCCAGCAAATTCGGGCTGATCGTCAGCAGGTCGCTCCCGGCCAGCTGCACGATCTGATTCGTGTTCCGGAAGCTCGCCCCCATTACCTCCGTCTTGAAACCAAACTTCTTGAAATAGGCGTAAATTGCCCGCACCGACTGCACCCCCGGATCATCCGCCCCGGTGTATTCCTTCTTCTCCTTCGCCTTGTACCAGTCGTAAATCCGCCCCACGAACGGCGAAATCAGTTGCACCCGCGCTTCCGCGCACGCAATCGCCTGCGCCATCGAAAACAGCAGCGTCAAATTGCAGTGGATGCCCTCCTTCGTCAAAATCTCCGCCGCCTTGATCCCCTCCCACGTCGAGGCGATCTTGATCAGCACGCGCTCCTTCGTGATCCCCTTCTTCGCATACAGCCCGATGATGTAGCGCGCCTTCTCCAGCGTCGCCGCCGTGTCGAAAGACAACCGCGCATCCACCTCCGTCGAAACCCGCCCCGGCACGATCTTCAAAATCTGCTCGCCGAACGCCACCAGCAGGTTGTCCACGATCACATGCACCTTCTCCTCCTTCGAGCCCGCGAACCCCTGCTGTCCCTGGATCGCCGCCGCCAGCATTGGCTTGTATTCCGGCATTTCCACGGCCTTGTAAATCAGTGACGGATTCGTCGTCGCGTCCTGCGGCGCATACGCCTTGATGCTCTCAAAGTCGCCCGAGTCGGCGACGACTTTCGTGAACTGCTTCAGTTGGTCGAGTGAAGTGGCCATATAAAAATAAGTTGGTGATTCAGGTTGGTGATTCCAAGCCGACAGTCACCATCCAAAGTAGGCCAACCCACCGCCCTTGACCAGTTTTTTCTCTGTGCCATCCCCGTAAACTCTTCACCCTACTCTCGCCTGCTAACCAAGTCGCCCATCGGTATTCATTCCGCCACATCCACTTCCGTGATCATGACCAGTCGCTCCCCATGATCCACCCAGTAGGTAAACACATGGCCCTCCGCCAGAAGATGCTCAATCGGCCGGCCCGTCGCATCCGGCAAAGTATAGTCACTGCGCAAAAATGGATCCGCCGCCAACTGATAAGCCTGATCCAGCACTCGCCGCTGCCGCCGCGGCGGTAGTGCAAAGATGAACTCCGCCGCCAAATCGGAAAAGGCGGCCCGATATGCCCGCGCCTCAGCCATGGGCTATCCTGGCTTCCAACGCCTCAATTGGAACCCGCCGGCCGGCCTTCATCGCTTCGATGCGCTTGGCTGTCCCGCGGCGCCATTCCGGAGTTTCATGCCGCAAACGCAGCAAATATGCGAACAACGCCTGCCGGTCGCGTTTGCTCAACCGGCATACCTCCTGTTTCAATTCCAGCAAACTCATGTCTCGCAGCATAACCGCCCCGTCACCCTCGTCAATTCGACTTTATCCCCGGCCCTTCGCCGCCCTCACCCCTCCCGCCAGTCCTCCCCCGTCAGTTGCCGGCTCTCCGCCGTGTATTCCTGCAACTCGATCAAATTCCCGTCCGGATCCTTCACCCACGCCTGCTTCGACCGGTCGTTCCCCACTTTCCGTCCCGTCACCGTCACCCCGCGTGCCTCAATCTGCGCCACATATGCATCCATGTCCTCCACCTGAAAACAAAAATGGTTGAAGCGCGCCAGCCACGGGTCTGGCAGCTCCTGCAACGCCTCCAGCGGCTTCGCCGAGCCGCTCCGCCGGTGCGCGTGCGCATGGTCAAAAATTTCCACAAAACTCATTTCCCCGAACGCGATATAATAGCCCAGTGGCGAGCCATCCTTCGCCAGGTAGCGGAACTTCACCGTCGCCCCCAGCCCGTCGCGGTAGAACGCCGCCATCTCCTCCAGCCGGCTCGTTTTCAGGCAAAGATGCGCGAGTCGCTTTAGCATGACGCCTCTCTACTTGGCCGCCCCACCTTTGGCCAGATTGTTCGGGACCGCCCCGTTCTGGTAGGATTCGTCGAAATCGTCCATGTGTAGCGGCCGCCCCAGCGAATCCCCGCGATAGAGGTAAGCCGTCCGAATCGCTGCAGCCGCCTTGCTGCGGGTCGCCCGATCCTGGGACTCCAAAAGCTTTTTCAACTCCTTCACCGAATCGTCCGTGCGGTTCAGCGCGAGGGCGTAAATCGCCTGCGTCCTCCCGGAATGGTCGGGCCCGTTCCCCGCCGCCCTTGGTTGCTCCGCCAGGGCAATCAACCGCGCGGTGAAAGCATCATTCCCGTAACGTTGCGCCGCCAATGCCCCAGCGTCCCATCGCTCAGGATTGTCTTCCGCCAGCGACCGCGCAATCGCCGGCCATATTTCCTCCGGCGTAACCACGGACTTCATCCAGTCATCCGGGCCGGGTCCGGCTCCGTAGCGGCTCAGGATGTAATCCAAATTCGGCGCCAGGCCGCGCTTCACCGCCGCCTCCAACAACAGCTTTCGTATTTCTGGCGACACCGGCACATAACACAAAATCGCCTCCGACTGCCAAAAAGCGCCCGACTTGCTCGCATACATTGAGTCTAGCAGCCCTGGCAAAATTTTTGGGCTCCCGGTATACATCAGCTTTTGCACCAACTCCTCCGGCGGACTTCCACCCTCACTTGTTGCCTTGGCCAACTCACTCAACAAACCGCTGACATATGCGTCCATCTCCGCCAATGTTCGCGGCTTCACCGTGACACTGATCGACTTCGACATCACGCTGCCGTTGCCCCAACTGTAGTTGCCGGTGACTTGATAAACTCCCGGCTCACGAATCAACGCCCACCGGTTCAAGTCTATCGTCTTCTGAAACGACGCCCCCGGCGCCAACTTCCCCTTTGCGCTCAGGCCACCGCCAAACGTGGGGCCAAGACTCGCCCGCGGATCCGGCATCGTTTTCCCTTCGGCATTCAGCGCGCTTAACTCATATTCATTCATCCGCCCGCCACGGTCGTAATTCCGGTCCATGTAGGAATACTCGCTGGCATCCTGATTCGTGATGGTAAACTCAATCGGTATCGGGTCGCCGACCTCAATATCCTCCGCCAGACAGCGAATCGTCAAACTCAGGTTCGCCGACGGGTCCACCTCGGCGGAGGGATTCACCACCAGCGTCGGCTGGGCCAACCCCACCGCCCACGCACTCGCCATGCAGGCACCGGCTAACCAGCCAATTTTGGTCAAAGCCTTCAAGGGGTTGTATGGCATCATCCCTTGTAAGACGCCTGCGCGCAATTTTTCTTAGAGCTTTGTTGACCTTGACTCACCCGCCGAAAAAGCCACACTTTCTCCCCTTGGGCGCGTCCCTTTTGCGCCTGCCGCGATGCCTCATCCGCCCCGCGGCGCCAACCCGCGACGCGCTCTTTCTCCCACCTCCCTTTTCCCGCTCCCGCCCGCGCCCCCATGCAACTGAAGGACACCCTCAACCTGCCGCGGACCGACTTCCCCATGCGGGGCAACCTCACCGTCCGCGAGCCTGAGCGCCTCGCCCACTGGGATAAAATCGGCCTCTACGCCCGCCTCCAGCAGCAGCACGCCGCCGACCCCGTCTTCGTCCTGCACGACGGCCCGCCCTTCACCAACGGCGACGTCCACATCGGCACC
>CAZDAQ010000145.1:0-7932 GCA_964503425.1 uncultured Opitutales bacterium | reverse complement strand
GGGAGGACTCGGTGGCGGCGCGGGTGGCGCACCCGCCGAGGCACTTGCACGCACCGGAGCCGGCGGCACCGGCGCAGCGGCAGCACGAGCTATTTGGGGAAAAGCATTAGCAGCGAAATTTTTGAGGTTATCAATTCGCCATGCCCGCCGAAGTCCATGCGTATCCCGGATTCAAGGTGGTGGTGGTGCGGGGTGAACCGCGCGAGCGGGCACGGGCGCTGGGGGTGCTGCATGGGCAGGGCGGCCCGCTGTCGCCGGGGGCGGGGCGGTTTTTCATTGAGATATTAAGCAAGTTTGCGGCGCGGGCGGGGGCAGCGGCGCCGCTGGCGGAGATGGTGGTGGATTTTTGGATACAGCGCGGGAGCGTGGGGCGGGAAAAGCATCCGCTGTGGCCGGAGCTGCTGGATTACGGGCTGGCGGCGGGATTCACGGAGAGGGAAATGCGGCGGCTGGTGAGCGTGCCCGACCTGGGAACGTGGGCAGGGGGCGGGCCGATGGCATGGCTGCACGGGCAGGCGGTGGGTGGTGCGGGCGGTTGTTCGTCCGTGGCGCGGGTGAGTGCGGAGCGCGCGGCGGTGGCGCGGAATTTGGATTTTGGCGGAGTGGGGGAGTGGGATGCGCGGCCGCTGCTGGTGGTGAATCACCCGGCGACGGGCTCGGGGGACGTGCCGCATGTGGCGTTTGCGACGGAGGGCTTGCCGTGGGCGTCGGTGACGGGCGTGAACGCGGAGGGATTGTTCCTCGCGGTGCACCAGCATTTTTCGGCGTGGCCGCGGTCGCGGAAACATCCGCCGCTATATCTGGTGGGCGAGGAATTGCTGCGGAAATGCCGGACGGTGGAAGCGGGAATTGACTGGCTGCGCGGCGGGCGCGGGCCGACGGGGCTGTGGACGTTTGTGCTGGTGGATTTGATGCGCGGGAAGGCGGCGGCAGTGGAGGCGGCGGGGGACGAGACTTTTGTGCGCGAACCGGAGGACGGAGTGCTGGCGCAGACGAATCACGCATTCGGCGAAAAATTTCGCGCGAAGGAAGTGGCGGCGGTCGGGACGTTGCACAACAGCCGGTCGCGGTTTGCGCGACTGGCGGCGGGGGCGCGGGGGCTTGCGGCCAGCAATGCGAAGCCGTGGGCGGAAGTGTTTTTGGGAATGCTCGGAGCGGAGGAGAGAGGGCCGGGGGCGGTGATGGGCGGGGCGGAGGATGTGATCAAGACGGAGACGATTGACACGATTGCGCTGGAGCGAAAGGGCGGGGAGCTGCGCGTATGGTGGTCGGTGGACGCGGCGCCGGTGTCGAGCGGGCGGTTCGCGAATTTTCGACTGGAAGACTTGTGGCGCGCGCCGGAGAAGCTGGAGTGGCAGGTATGGACGCCGCCAGTGACGCCGGAGGCGCGGGCGCGGCTGCTCGTGCTGACGGAGGCGTATTTGACATTGTTTGCGGCGCCGGACGTGAAGGCGGCGGCGGCGAAGGTGTGGGAGCTGGGGAAAAAAAATCCGGGAGCTTTGCCGGTGCTGTTGCGGGCGCGGGCGGCGCTGGAGGTGGAGAAGCCGGTGGCGGCTAAGGCGGTATTGGCGGAAGCCGGGCCGGGGACGGCGGCGTGGGCGGCGGCGCCGGAGTTTCACCGGCAATCGTGGGAAGTGCTGGCGATTGCGACGGCGCGGGCGGAAGGGAAACCAGAGGAAGCGCGGCAGTCGGCGGGGGATTTATACGCACGACTGCCGGCGGATTCGGCGCACCGGGCTTGGGCAGCGAAACTGGCGGGGCAGGCGAAGGGCTGGCGGCGGTTGATGCCGGCGGTGCTGCCGGATTACAATTTCTTTTCGGGCGATTTGGACGGTTGAACGGAGGCGGCGGAGTGGAGCGCGGGCGGAGTGGCGGGCGGGGAAAAGTCGCCGCGGAAAATGAAATAGGCGGCGCCGAGGATGCAGAGGCCGGCCCAGAGGTAGTCGAGCTTGAGCGGCTGGCGCATGTAGTAAACAGCGAAGGGAACGAAGACGGCGAGGGTGATGATTTCCTGGAGGATTTTGAGCTGGCCGAGGGGGAGGCCGCCGGCGTTGCCGATGCGGTTGGCGGGGACTTGCAGGAGGTATTCGAAGAGGGCGATGCCCCAACTGATGAGGGCGGCGACGATCCAGGGCTTGGACGCGAGGTTTTTGAGGTGGGCATACCAGGCGAACGTCATGAAGACGTTGGAGCCGACGAGGAGGGCGGCGGTTTTCCAGAGGGCGGGATTGGCGAGGGGGTTCATGGGAAAGTGGTGCTACACATGCAGCGTCATCAAGAAGGCCCCACAGACAGCGAGGAAGAGCAGCAAGCTGACACCAGCACAGAGGAGCATGCCCAGTCCAATGCGCCGGGTGGTGGGGATAATTGAAAGGAGGACAGCGCCGAGCAGAACGAACTGAATATACGGCATGAGCAAAATTCGAAACTGAATGGAATTGAGGAAGAAAAATGCGGCCACAACGAGGACATAAACGAGGCAGCCGATCCAGATCCGGTTGTAACTTGGCCAGGGCCCGGGCACTGGCGGGGGACTCAACGGTGCTGGCGGCTCAGAAGTGAGCGGAGGCTGGGGAGGCTCGTTCATGTAAATTGTAGCTTTAAGGGCCAATTCTACCCGGGAAGGCCGATCCGCAGATGGCAAAAAACAGCAGGAGAACCAAAACAACGCTGATCAGCATGCTTAGCAACATCCCCAACCCGAATCGGCGGGTTTGCGGAAGGATGCTAAGAATGATCGGTACTAAAAGGATAATGCCGAGGTTGATTGCCGGTGGAATTCGATTTAGCACCGGCGAATTTACCAAGCCTGGAAGAAGCAAAATCAAGAAGCCGAAATAGGCGAGACAGCCAAAGCGCATAGAATTGAGCGACGCGCGAGTTTTGCCCGGCGACGTGGCCGGTGGCGCAGATTTGGGCGGTGGCTGGGGAAGGTCGCTCACGATGTGGCGGAAAGCCGGCCAAGGATTAGATATGCTTAAGAGCGGCAAAACAGATAGCCATAAATAGAAGCCAGCAAAGGCCACTGCTCAAGAGCAAGCCAAGGCCGAATTTTCTCGACCATGGGATGACGGCCAAGACCACCGCGAGCACGGGCAGCCCCAAAAGAGAATAAGCGAATATATAGCCGATGACGGGGCTATGTGGGCCGGATTGAAATCCTCCAAGGAACATGAGCACAAGAGGGAGAGGGGAGAAAAATCCGGCCCAAAATTTGACTGCTCCCGTATTAGGCGGGGTCCAAGAAGGAGGCTCCGATGTAAGAGGCTCATGCAAACCCGAGCGACCGAAGCGAAAGGGGCGCGGAGGGCGATTTCCTGACGGATCCGAAGGCTCAGAATCGTTCATACAGTGGCTACCGGGGCGAGGGCGGCGCGAAGAGCGGCTTCCTTGCCGTCACGGTAGAAGAGGTTGTAGGTGTCGAAGGGGATGATGCGGCCATCGGGGTGAACGATGTGGATACAGGTTTTTTTGACGCTGCGGACGTCAAAGTTGTGGGCATCGAGAAATTGGACGATGAGGACGCGGAAGAGTTTGTCGTAGCTGAGCGAGGGCGGGGCAGAGACGAGCGGGAGACAGCAGAGCAACTGGCGGAGGGCACCGTGAGCGGACTCGGGTGAATGGGAGGTAGAGAAGAGCTTGAATACCTCATCGCGCAATTGGGGGACGCGTTCGTAGATGATAGTATTGCTTTCAGCCTGGAGGAGGACTTCGGGCGGAATGAGGCTGGTGAGCGGCACGACGCGATTTTCGAGTTTAAGGGCATAGCCCATGGCGAGGCAGTCGGGGTGGCAGGGGACGGGGATAATGTCGTCCGCGGCGAAGACGGAGGACTGTGCGAGGATTTTTTGGCGGACTTCGCCGAGAGTGAGGCGATCGCGAGCGGGGTCGAAGTCTTCGACGCGGCCAGCGTCCTGAATGGGCTGGAAGGTGACGCCGCGCACGCAGCGCTGGGCGAGGGCGAAGTCAATGATGGCGCCGATTTCGTCGTCGTTGAGGCCCTTTTTGAGGGTAACGACGAGAGTGGTGGAGAGGTTGAGTTCATTGAGGCGGTCGAGGGCGCGGCGGCGGACATCGAGGAGGTCGGCACCGCGAAGGACACGGAGGGGTTCGGCGCGCAGGGAATCGAACTGGAGATATACTTCGAAATTCGGGGCGTAAGTGGCGAGGCGGCGGGCGAAGTCGGGCTCGCGGGCAATGCGGATGCCGTTGGTGTTGACCATGAGGTGCTTGATGGGGCGGCGGCGGGCGGCGTCAAGGATTTCAAAAAACTGCGGGTGGATGGTGGGTTCGCCACCGCTGATTTGAACGATGTCGGGTTCGCGTTCGTTGCGAACGACGCAATCGAGCATGAACTCGACCTGCGCGAAGGAGCGGTGAGTCTGGCGGTGGGGGCCGGATTCGGCATAGCAGACGGGGCACTCGAGGTTGCAGGCGTCGGTGATTTCGACGAGGGTGAGGCAACTGTGCTGTTCGTGGTCGGGACAGAGGCCGCAGTCGTAGGGGCAGCCGCGTTCGATGGGGGTGTTGAATTTGGCGGGGAGCTGGCCGGCTTTGAGGGTGTTGCGGGAGCGCTGGTAGTAAGTGATGTCGGTGGAAATGAGGACGCGCGCGAAGCCGTGCTCGGGGCAGCGCTTGTGGAGGAAGACCGAGCCGTCCTGAAAGACGACCTTGGCTTCAACTTTGCGCAGACAGTGAGCGCAAAGGCTGTTGGTCAGCTCGGCGTAAAGGTAGGGGCGGTCGGCCATTGGGATGCGGGGAGAAAACGACAAAATGACCGGAAACGCGATGGTTATTGCACGGGGTTTGGTATTGGCGCGGGTGGTCGCGACAAACGCCAAAGACTGAAAAGACAGAAGGCGAGGCCGGCGAGGCTGGTGACTTGCAGGACGCTCAGACCGGCCAAGAAGATTTCCCGGGGTTTGATGAATTCAATGAAGAAACGCCAAGCGAAGTAGCCCGCGACGTAGAGGCGAAAAAGGGCGCCGGACGGGAGCTGCCGCCGGCGGGTGGCAATCCAGAGCAGGGCGGCCCAGCAGAGGACGAAGAGGCTTTCATAAAGTTGGGTGGGGTGGCGGTAGACGCCATCGCCAAAATCCACGCCCCAGGGGAGAGTGGTGGCGATGCCATAGGTGTGATCGGACAGGCCGGTGAGAAAGCAGCCGATGCGGCCAATGGCGGTGCCGAGAGCGAGAGGGTAAACGAAGAGGTCGCCGGTTTGGCGGCGGACACCACAAGCACGTTTGGCGATTTCGACCCCGAGCCAGCCGCCGAGAATGGCGCCGATAATGGTCTTGCCACCTTCTAGGTCGCGGACATCGCCGGTGCCGAAATAGAGGTCGGGAGATTCGAGCCACGCAAGGAGTTTGGAGCCGAAGAAAGCGCCGAAGAGTACGCCGACGAAAAGCCAGAGGGTGGTTTCGAGCGGAAGGGCGGAGGAGGGATGGCGGCGGCGCAGCGCGAAATAGAGGCGGGCACCGGCAAAATAGCCGAGGCCTTCAAGCACCGGGTGAGGGTGAATGCGAAGGCCGAAGAGATCGAGCCAGACGGGGAAAGTCATGGGCACGCACAATTCTGTGCTGTGAGCGGCAGCAGGCGGACGTTAACGGAGAGTAAGGCGTTTTATCTGGGCTTCAGCAAACCCAGATATGACGGGGCAGTTATTCACGCCTCGTCTTTGGCGTCCTTGTCGCCGCCTTCGGCGATGGCGTCGCCGCCGGTGACGGTGACTTTTTCGAGGATGGCTTTTTTGACTTCGGCGGCGATTTTGGGGTTTTGATCGAGGTATTCCTTGGCGGCTTCGCGGCCCTGGCCGATGAGGTTGCCCTGGTAGGCGATCCAGGCGCCTTTCTTTTCAAGGATTTTGTGTTCGATGCCGAGGTCGAGGAGGGAGCCGGAGCGGGAGATGCCTTCGTCGAACATGATGTCGAACTCGCATTCGGTGAAGGGGGGGGCGACCTTGTTTTTGACGACTTTGACCTTGGTGCGGTTGCCGATGACTTTGCCGGTGGGGTCCTTGATTTGGCCGACGCGGCGGATGTCGAGGCGGCAGGAGGAGAAGAACTTGAGGGCGCGGCCACCGGGGGTGGTCTCGGGGTTGCCATACATGACGCCGATTTTTTCGCGGATTTGGTTGGTGAAGATGCAGACGCACTGGGTCTTGGAGATGGCGGCGGTGAGGCGGCGCATGGCCTGGCTCATCATGCGGGCCTGGATGCCGACGGTGGCGTCGCCCATCTGGCCTTCGAGTTCGACTTTGGAGACGAGGGCGGCGACGGAGTCGAGGACGACGACGTCAATGGCGCCGGAGCGGATGAGGGTTTCGGTGATGTTGAGGGCGTCTTCACCGGATTCGGGCTGGGAGACCATGAGGTTGGCAAGGTCCACGCCGACGGTTTTGGCGTATTTGGGGTCGAGGGCGTGCTCGACGTCGATGAAGACGGCGTTGCCGCCCTGGCGCTGGGCTTCGGCGATGACGGAGAGGCAGAGGGTGGTTTTGCCGGAGGATTCGGGGCCGAAGATTTCGACCATGCGGCCGCGGGGGAGGCCGCCGATGCCGAGGGCGAGGTCAATGGCGACGGAGCCGGTGGAGATGGTGGAGACGGTCATGCGGGTGGCGTCACCCAGGCGCATGATGGAGCCTTCACCGAATTGTTTGTTGATGGCGGAGAGGGCGAGCTCGATGGTTTTGCGCTCGGCGGTGGCTTTGACGCTGGCGGCGGATTCGGCGGCAGCGGTGGCGGAGGAGGAGGATTTGGCGGCCATAGGAGGAGGGAGTTGAGAGGGATGAAAGATGGAGGATGAGAGTAAAAGGGAAAAGGTAAAATTCGAATAACGAAAATCGAATGACGAAAATGAAATGGGGGTGGGTTAGACTTGGGAAGGAGGAAGATGGAGGAGTGAGAGGCTTGGTTGGGAGGGAAAGTGGCAAAAAGGGGCGGTGGGTGGCAAGCAAAATAATGAATATATGTTCACTATTGGCGAGAAAGCAAAACCGCCTGCCGGGAGGGAGGCGGTTTCGGTGGTTAGCCGAGTGGTTGTCGAGGCAAACCGGCGAGGTGATCAATTCCGTCTAAAGAGGCGGTGTGACGCTGGTGTTTTTAATGCCGATGATGATGTGGGTGAAAGGTTTGCCATTGTCGGTGGTGGTGAAGGTGCCTTGGAAGCCGATGACCTGGCCGTTGAGGGCGACGGGCTTGGTGACGATGGTAGATTTAACGCCGCCGATGGTCACGACACCGGCTGGGGAGACGGTGCCGGTGACGGGGTCTTGGGGCGCGCCCAAGGTATCGCCGCCGCCGGAGGTGTATTGCGTGAGGGTGATGGTAAATTTGCCATTAGCGGAAACAGTTTCCGTGCCGATTTCGACGGCGTCGTCGTTGAGGGCCGCGTTGCTTTTGGTGACGGCGGTGGCGTTGTAGCCGATGATGATGACGGTGTAGTTGCCGGCGGCGGAGGCGATGCTGGCCGGGGCGGCGGTGGTGGCGTTGAGGCCAAGGATAAAGGAGCTGTGGACGCCGGTGCCGGGCTTGGCCGTGCCGAAGCCGAGGAAGCCGATGGGGATGCCGGCCGCCGTAATCATGTGGATGCTGAGATTGGACTGGTTGTCATTGATGGTGACGACGCCCTGGGAGGTGACTGAACCGGCGTTGGCGGCGCCGCTGGTTTGGCCGGTATTGCTGCCGGCGTAGCCCTTGAGGCTGAGGCCAAGGGTAAAGGGTCCGGTACCCGAAATGGTGGCGGTGCCGTAGAGGGCGCTGCCGGAGGAGCTGCCCTGATTGATGTGGACCATGTTCTTGACGTCGTCGGGGTTGTAATTGACGACGGCGATGTTGTATTTGCCGGCGAAGTTGGGGTTGACGGTGAGGACGGTGGCGGGGAAGCTGGCACAACTGCCGACAGCGTTGGAGACGATGACGCGGTAGGAGCCGG
>CAZDAQ010000144.1:0-7984 GCA_964503425.1 uncultured Opitutales bacterium | reverse complement strand
AAAAGGCGATGAGCGCGAGATACCACGGGTTCCACCACGCGTAGAAAAAGAGCGAGGCGGCGGCGAGCCAGGCCTGAGCAGCAAGGAGGCCAAAGTATTTTCCACAGAGAAACCAGCCGGCCAGCGCGACGGGCAGGAACAACAGGATGAACGCGTAAGTGTTGAACAACATGCGGCCTAGCGCCCCTGCACGTCATAGAGGCCGGCGTAAACACCGCCGCGCCGGGCGAGTTCCTCGTGCGAGCCCTGCTCGACGATGGCGCCGCGCTCGAAGACGAGGATATGGCGGGCGTGCTTGATGGAGCTGAAGCGGTGGGCGACGATGAGGACGGTGCGGCCAGCCATGAGGTCCTCGAGGGCGAGCTGGATCATGCGCTCGCTCTGGGTGTCGAGGGCGGAGGTGGCTTCGTCGAGAATGAGGATGGGGGCGTCCTTGAGGAAGGCGCGGGCGATGGCGATGCGCTGCTTCTGGCCGCCGGAGAGGCCGGAGCCGCCGGTGCCAAGGACGGTGTCGTAGCCCTTTTCGAGGCCTTCGATGAATTCGTGGGCAAAGGCCTTGCGGGCGGCGGCGAAGACCTCGTCACGCGTGGCGCCGGTTTTGCCGACGAGGATGTTTTGGAGAATGGTGTCGTTGAACATGACCGGCTCCTGGGAGACCAGACCAATGTTGCGGCGGAGGTCGGCGAGGCGGAGGTCGCGGACATCATGGCCGTCAATCGTGACACGGCCGGCGGTGGCATCGAAGAAACGCGGCAAGAGACTGACGAAAGTGGTTTTGCCCGCGCCGCTGGGGCCAACGATGGCGTAGGTTTCGCCGGGCTCGAGGGTGAGGTGGACATCGCGCAGGACATCCTCGTTGGCGTAGGCGAAGGAGACGTTTTCAAAAACGATGCGGCCCTGGAGGCGGCCAATGGCGGCGGGGTTGGGCGGATCGGTGATGGTGACGGGCTCGCCGAGGAGGGACTCGATGCGGTCGAGCGCGGCGAGGCCCTGCTGGATTTTGGAGTTGAGGTCGCCGAGGCGTTTGACGGGGTCGTAGCAGAGGTAGAAGGTGGCGCCGAGGGTGACGAGGTCCTGCCAGGGGATGGAGGTTTTGTAGGCGTAGGCGAGGGCAAAGCCGATGCCGATGGCGGCGATGACCTCGATGACCGGGGAGACGATGATGAAATACTTGGTGACCTTGAGGAAACTGCGGGAGGTTTCGCGGGCGGCCTGGTCGAAACGGGCGAGCTCAAGGGGCTCAAGGCAGAAGGAGCGGATTTCCTTGGTGGCGGCGAGGTTTTGGCTGAGGCGCTGGGTGAGCGCGCCGACATCGCGCTGGAGGAGGCCGGCCTTGCTGCGGAGCCGGCGGCTGAGCCGGCGAATGGGAATCGCCACGCCGGGGATGAGCAGGATGAAGATGGCGAGAAAGGCGAGGTGGTGCGAATGCAGGCAGAGCACGACGATGACGGACACCGCACCAAACAAGGTGAACGGCTGGCGGACGCCGTTGACCGCGAATTCCATGAGGCTGACCTGAAGGGAGGTGCTGTCGGCCATGGCGCGGGAGATGAGGTCGCCCGGCGGGTGGGTGTGAAAATAGGCGAGCTGGAGGTGCTGAAGCTTATCGAAAATCATCACGCGCATACGCTCGAGGATTTTCTGGCCGCAGAAGCCGGTGAAGTATTGCTGGCCGAAACCGGCGACGCCGCGCACGGCGAAGAGCACGAAGGGAAGTGAGCAGATGAAGGCAAGCTCGGTGTTGGAGAGATTATGATCCTGATTGAAAATGAGCGGGAAGGCGCCGCGGAAGAGCAGGGGAATGCCGACGCCCGTGGCGAGGCCCGCGACCAAACCGCAAAAGATGGCCAAAAAGATTTGCAACCCATGGGGTCGCAAAAATTTAAGGTAGGGGAAAAGGCGTTTCACAGGGAACGGGGGAGTGGCGGCAACGGGTCAGGGGGTGATGCGGATGATGTCGTCCTTGACTTCAAAGCCGGCGTAGCGGGGGCCGATGGCCTGGCGCACGCGGCGAAGGCTGGGGTAGTGCTTGCCGCGGCCAAACTCGCGGGCGTCGTCAATAAGGATGACGTGGCCGACGGTGGCATGATGGCGGATGACGGTGAGCTCGGCCAGAATGGGGGTGTTGACGGAGCCCTTGGCGGTGTCGTGGCCGGAGGAATGGCCGTCGAGCCAGAAGAGGCAGGGCTCGTGGATTTGGGCGAGGAGCTTGGGGAGGACGGCGGCGCTGTCGCCATGGTGGACGGTAACGTGTGGGTGCGGCTGAAAGCGGGCGCGGGCGGCCTCGGCGAGGTCGGCGGCGAGCTCGATGGTGTGGAGGGCCGTGAATTCATTAAGGAGGGCGTGGACCGTGTCGCCGCGAAAGGTGCCGGTTTCGATGAAAACCTTCATGCGGTAGAAGCGGGCGATTTCGCGGAGGACGGCCTGCTTGCCCTCGTGCGGGAGGGGCTGGGGGCGCAGGTTGCGGCGCAGGGCGCGGCGTTCCGCGGCGGACCTGCCGCTGAGGAGGGCCTTGACGTGGGCCGGATGGGCGTATTCGCCGAGATTGGACAGTTTGCGCCGGAGATAACTCATGCCAGCCAAATCCTTATTAGAAGTGGGGGCGTGGATAAACCATAAATTACAGGGGATTTCCGGCGGCCGAGGCGGCGGTGTCGGGAAAGCGGACCCGGCGGAAGGGGAGAAGACGGGACCAGAAGACCGCGCGCGACCAGGCGGGGGGTGGAGTGAAGTCTTCGCCAGGGAAGAGTTCACTGAGGCGGCGGAGGGTGACGGGCATGGCGCGCTGGGCGAGGTGAATGTTGTCCATGAAGTAGTATTCGCGCGAGGGGCCGCCAAGGGGGACGAGATCGTTAAAGGTGTGGAGAAAAGGAATGTGCGAGGCGGCACAGCGGGCGGCGAGGGCGGTGTTGAAGAGGCGGGAGACGTGGTTGCGCTGGCGGCTGGTGCCGTAGCTCGGATACTCGCTCTTGTTGGGACGGCGGCTGGAGGGCGGGGCATTGTAAACAAGGACGGCGTAGCCGAGGGCGCGGACTTCCTCGATGACGCGGAAGTAGCGCTCGACGCATTCGGCGACGATGGATTCGAGCGGCTGGCCGGAGGTTTCGGCCTGCTTGAGGAGGTGGGCGCGGCAGTCAATTTCGCCAAAACTGAGTAGGACGCGGGCAGCAGGCGGGACGCGGTCGCGCAGGGTGGTGAAGAGTTTTTAGCGGCCGCCGGAGGTGGAGCCGGGTTTGACGAGGTTGTAGGCGAGGGCGGGGCCGAGGTGCCAGGCGCGGAAAAAGGGCAGGATGTTTTTCGCGGGCAGACCGGCTTGGAAGATGCGGTCCTGGCCGGAGAAGAAGCAGACGTGGCTGTCGCCAAGGCAGTGGATGACGGCGGGGGATTTCACGAGGCGGGCGAAGTTGAGGTCGGTTTGGCGAGGACCATCCAAAGATTGTCGGAGAACGGCCAGCGGTCGCCGAGGGTGCATTGGGCGACGCGGAAGCCACAGTCTTGCGCGAGCCGCGCGAGGGTGGCTGGAGTGAAGTAGCTGACGTGGTCGGGGAAGCGGAAGCCGCACCAGCGTGGGCCGCGGACGCGGCGGTTGAGGCTGGCGTAGTTGGGGACCTTGATGATGACGGGAGCGCCCGGGCGCAACGCCCGTTGCAGGCCGCGAAGGAGGAGGGTGGGCTGGGCTTCGTGCTCGAGAAAGGCGCTGAGGAGCGCACCGTCGAGCGAATCCGGCGCGAAGGCGGCGACGCCCTCGACGGCGCTGGCCTGGACGACGCGGCCACCGCGGGGACGAACGAGGGCGTCGGCCTGGGCGGCGAGGACGCGGGAGATTTCAATGCCATGCGGTTCGTAGCCCGCAGGCAGGCGGGCGAGGACGCCGCCGCCGCCGCAACCAATGTCGAGCACGCGACCCGGCGGAATGTGGCGGCGCAGGAGGGTGAAGAGCTTGTCGCGCTTGAGGACTTTTTGGCGGAAGCGGCGGAAGGCGTGGCTGAGGCGCTTGGCGAGCGGGCGGGAGGCGCGGCGGCGGGATTCCTCGGCAGCGGAGGTTTTTTCCCAGGCGAAGTCCTCCTCGAGGGCGGCGTAAGCGGGAGGATTTTCGAGGTAGGTGAAAGTGCAGACGGGGCAGGTTTTGACGAGCCAGGGAAGACGGCTATACGGGCCGGGCGGGCGGGCGCGGTTGTCCGCGCCGCAGAGGGGGCAGGGGCGGGGGGTGCCGGCACTCATGCGCTCCAGAATGTCTTAACTCCCAGCGAAGCAAACACCGAATTGGCGGTGATTAAGGGCAATTCTTCGTGGAGGGCCTGGGCGGCGAGCAACAGGTCAAATGGGTCCAATGAAGCGGGCGACAGGCCGGACAAAACGAGCATATGGTCCAAATGCAAATGCAGTCTTTGCCAGCCGTAAGGCACAACTTCCAGCCAAATCCAAGCGTTGAATCCGTCCTTAAAATGCATGCGCCCGGCGCGGGAGAGGAAAGCCAGTTTCAGCAGGGAAACATCATTGATAACAAGGTCGGTGTCGGGCCGGGCGAGCAAGCGGCGAACTTTGGGGCCCAATTTCGCCGAGTCCTCCAGAAACCAAAGTAACACTGGGGTATCAAGCAAGACCCTCATCGGTATGGCTGAAATTCCGGCAGCGGCTGGTCAAAGTCCGGAGCGCGGGTAAAAGTGTTTTTAGCCATGCCTAAATAGGGGCGCTTGCCGGGCTGGATCGTAAAAGTTTCCAAAACGGGCGACAGACTGACCGGCAACGTCCCATTTCGCTTAATCGCGCTTGGTCGAGTTTTGATCACTGGCTTGCTTTTGCGGATCAAGAGTTTGGCCCGTTTTCTTAACAGTGTATCACCAAGTTTCATGAATATATTGTAGGTTGCGCGCGATTCTGTGTCAAACCCCCACTTGAATCCAAGGGCTGATCTCCGCGAGGACGCGGGCGGCGGGAATTTCGGCGACGGGCGCGCCGCCGGTAGGCGGGCAGTTGGCGGGCTGGAGCAGGACGCGTGGAGCGGTGAAGATGGGGCCGGTGCGGAGGGGATTGGTGGGGCCGTAAACGGCGACGACGGGAACACCGAGGGCGTTGGCGAGGTGCATGCCGCCGGTATCATTGCAAACGACGGCGGTGCAGGTACGGAGGGCATCAGCAAATTCGAGCAGGGTGGTTTTACCGGCGAGGTCCGCAACGCGCTCGGGCGGGAAGCCGGCGGCGACGGCGGCGGTGATGGGGGCGTCGCCCGCGACGCCGAAAAGCCGGACACGTGCCTGAGGGTGTGCGACGAAGAGGGCGGTGAGGAACTCGCGCCAGCGTTCGACGGGCCAGCGTTTTTCGGGAAGATTTTCGGTGCCGCAGATGCAGCCGATAATAAGAGTGACGGACGAAGTTGAAGATGACGCGGGCCACGGGAACGGGGTGAAATCGAGTTCGCCCTGGAGGCCGAAGTGGCGGAAGTATTTTTCCCAGACGGCGGTCTGGTGTTCACGCGATTCATTGAGAGCGGCGGGCAGTTTCCAAGCGTGGGTCAACAAGGGACGCCATTTGCCGGGGCGCAACATCCCGAAGCGTTGAGGTGCGCCGGCAAACCAGGCTTCGAGATCGCCACGCAAGGAGTTGGTAAAGAGGACATGGACATCGGGGTATTCCTCGCGCAGGTTGCGGAAGAATTGCCAATAGCGGGAGTCGCGCGGCGGTAGGGGGATGATGTGCTCGGCGAGGTTGAGGCGTTCGAGGAACGGGACAAAGGTGGGCTGGGCGAGGAAAGTGATGGCGGCGTCGGGGCGGGATTGGCGCAGGGCGCGAATGAGCGGAAGGGCCATGACGACGTCGCCCAGCCAGTTGGGCAGGCGCAGCCAGAAGCGCGTGCGGCGGGGCAGGGCGGACTGGCCGAGCCAGGCGAGCTGGTCAGGTAGCAAGTCGCGTTTGGATTGGAGGCGGAAGCGGCGGGTGGGGATGTCCTGATGGCGCCAGCGGGAGTGCAGCCAGAGCCAGTCGGCGCGGTAAGCGGGGGAGTCGCGCAATTTATTTTCGAGCCAGCGGTTGGCGGCGAAGAGAACGTCGGAGGCGGAGGGTTTTGGGCCGATGTCGAGGTATCCGCCATGGATGGTGACGCGGAGGAATGCGGTGCGTTCGTCGTAGAGAAAGGCGACGCGGGCGCGGCATTTTTCAGCGAGCAGGCCGGGAAGTTCACTGGTGGAGCAGACGCGATCAAGGAACAAAGTGAGGGCGCCGCTGGAGCCGGCATTTTGATCAAAGAGCAGCACGACCAGGCCGTTGCGGCGGAGCACGTCCACGGCCTGGTAATTGCCGTCCTTGCGCGAGAGCAGGCGCAGGCCCCAGCGCTCGCGGGTTTGTTTTACATAGGCTTCGAGGCCGGGAATGTCGAAGGGGCGGTAAACGGCGGCGATTTCGAGGACGGGCCCTTCGACGAGGGCGGGGAAGAAGGTGTTGGCTTCCAAAAGGGAGAAGTGTGGAGTCAGCACAACGAGCGGGTGCGGGGATTTTTGGAGTTCGACGAAGTGTTGCCGCATTGCGGGGTCAAGGGAGACGTGGCGCTGAAGGCGCTGTTTGGAAAGGCGCGGCGAGATGAGCACGAACAGGCCCATTTCAACACTGCGGCGGGCGGACTCGACGGCGAGGGCGCGGCGCTGGGCGGGGGTTTGATCGGGAAAAGCGTGGTGCAGGTTGGACAGCAGGGTGCGGCGGCGGCGTCCGGGGACGGTGGCCACAAGCCAGCCCAGGCCGCGGCAGATAGCGGCAAGGAGCCCTTCGGGCAGCACGGCCAGGAACTGGCCAATGGCATTAAGTAGAAAAGAGAGCACAAAAAACGTTGGATTTGCCGCGAGGCCCCGCCATCTTGCGGGCTGACCGGCACCCGCCGGTGTCAACCCGCACGCTTTGTAGAAATGCCCCGCGTCCTGATAATCAAGCCTTCTTCTCTGGGCGACATCGTCCACGGGCTGCAGGTTGCACAGTCTTTGAAGGTGCAATGGCCGGAGGCGGAGGTGGATTGGGTGGCGGCCAAGGCCTTCGCGCCACTGGTGGAAGCCTGCACGGCGGTGAAGCGGGTGCACCTGTTCGAGCGGCACGGGCCGCTGACGGCCTTCGGGCAACTGGCGGGGGAAATCCGGCGCGAGGAGTATGACTGGGCGCTGGACATGCAGGGGCTGGCGCGGAGCGCACTGCTGTTGGCGACTTCCAAGGCGAAGCGAAAAGCCGGGCGGGCGGATGCGCGCGAAGGGGCGAAATGGCTTTACCGGCTGAAGCCGGCATTGCCGGAGGATGGGCGGGATTCGCACGCGCTGGATATATTGCTGAATTTTCTGCCGTTGCTGGGTTTGCGCGCGGAACTGGACGGGCCGCTGGAGTTTAATGCGGTAAAGAAGGAGGTTTTCCCCGAGGGGTTGCTGGAGCGCCGGCCGGTAGTGATGTTCCCGGACAGCCGGCGCCCGAAGAAGGAGTGGGGCGGATTTTTCGAACTGACGAAACGGCTGCTGGAGACGCAGCCGGACCTGCCGATTGTGTGGGCGGGCATCAGCGGACCCGAGCCGGTGCTGGACTGGCCGGAGGCGCGGTATTGGAATCTATTGGGACGGACACCGCTGGAGACCCTGCCGGCGCTGTTGAGCGCGGCGCGGCTGGTGGTGTGCAACGACAGCGGGCCAATGCACCTGGCGGCGGCGCTGGAGCGGCGGGTGGTGGCATTATTCGGGCCGACGAACCCGGCGCGCTTCGGGCCGTATCCGCTGGATTCGCGGCGGCATTTCATCGTGCGGGCACCGGAGGGCGAGATGGACCTGCTGGCGGTGGACTATGTTTCTGAGGTGGTGGCGGGGGCGACGAAGGGATGAATTACGCAACGCGAGCGGATGGCGGCGCATTTCCGTCTGGCATTAAGCGCGTCGGAACGGCAGGATGGAGGATTATCTTTTTGCCATGATTGACATCAAGTTGCTGCGTGAAGACCCGGAGCGGGTAAAGCAAGCCGTGGGCCGCA
>CAZDAQ010000143.1:0-8027 GCA_964503425.1 uncultured Opitutales bacterium | reverse complement strand
CCGCCTCCGGCCCCGAGCTCGACCGCGCCGCCACCCAGCTCGCCCGCCACCAGGAAAATTGGCTCAAGCAGCTCCGCGCCGCGAAAAATATCTCCGTCCTCGAACTCGCTTATTCTTCCGCCGTTGCCGACCCCGCCGCCGCCGCCGCCCAACTCGCCGCGTTCCTCGGACCTGATCTCCTCCCCCACCCCGACCGCATGCCCGCCGCCATCGACCCTGCACTCTACCGCAACAAATCTCTTACCTCGCCTCCGTCTTCACCATCCTAACTTCTTCTCTTCGTTTTTTCTTACTCCCCCCTCCGCGCTCCCTGCTCCACGCTCCTTACCCCCATGTCCTTCTCCCTCCGCCCTCCCAGGCCCGACGAACTCCGCCGCCTCTCGCCGTTCCTCTCCTCCCAGTCCCTCGGCCCGGGCTGGCATCCCCGCGTCTGGGAAGTCCCCCGCCCCGCCCGCTTCGTCGGCGCGGCCAGTTGGTTTCTCGAACCCAAAACCTCCTCTGCCCTCGCCTTCTTCCAACTTCTCCCGCGCTACCACACCCCCGCCCTCGCGCTTGAAATGCTCCGCCCCCTCTTCGCCGAAATCTCCGCCGCCGGCGCCCGCGACGCCCGCCTCATCCTCCGTAACCGCGAAAAATGGGAATCCCTCCTTCGTCCCTTCGGCATCGTCTGGCAGCATTGCGACGAATCCTGGTCCGGTGACCCCGCCATCTGCCGCGCACGCCTCGCCGCCTCCCCGCTCCTCCGCCGTGCCGATAAACTCGCCGGCTGGTCCGTCCGCCCCATCGCCGATGCCGACTGGCCCGTCGTCTCCTCCTGGTGTGTGGACACCGGCTTCATGACCCGCGAACATTTCGACACCCTCCGCGCCCGCCACTCTCCCGAACTCTCCGGCCTCGCCATTTCTCCCCGCGGCCCCGCGGGTTTTCTCTTTGCCACCCTTCGCGGCGCCACCGGCGTCATCGAATTCCTCGGCGCCAATCCCGCCCTCCGTTCCGCCTCCGCTATTGCCTCGCACCTCCTCCTGCGCCGCTTCGTCAGTTGCGACGCCCCCGCCCTCGCCTTCGACTCCGTCTTCCTCACCACCAACCCCGCCAAAGGCCGCGCCGCCCAATCCCTCGCCCGCCGCTGCGGCCTCCAGCTCGCCCAAACCCACCACCACTTCCGCGGACCGCTCACCGCCCTCCCAGGGTAAACCTCCCATCCCATCTTCCACCTGTCACCTCTCTCACCCAACTGCCACTACTTTTCTCATTGCTCTGCCCTTCCATTTGGCACCATTGATGCTGCATCAGTTTGCCTTCCACCCCTCCCTCCTCCCATGAATACCCGCCGCCCCCGCTCCCCCTCCCTTCCCGCTCTGGGCCTGTCGAAGGGCCGTAAGCTCCTCCTCGCCGCCCCCGCCCTCGGCGCCCTTGCTGCCGCCCCCGCCTCCCACGCCACCATCGTTTACACCAACCCGCCCGACCTCACCGCCAGCTCGCCCAACAATATCTTCTTCGACCTCGGCGCCAACGGTGGCACCGGCAGCTCCAGTTTGAGCTCATTCCCCGCGGCGGATTTCTACCTGAAATTCTATTACAATACCCAACCCTTGGTCCCCATGCTCAGGTTTGCCGTCAACGGCAACCTCTTGGCCGCCTCCGGAGGATTCGTCACGAATTTCCCGTATGGAACCTCCATCAATTCCTCCCTCTTTTCCACCCAGAACTACATCGCCCTGAACAACGCCGGCGCCAATAACGCCCACTGGCCCGCCAATGGCTCCCCCGGCTACGTCGGCCTCGAATTCAACGGCGGCTCCGGCCCCGTCTTCGGCTGGGCCCAGGTCTCCTACAACTCGAACCACTCCCTCACCCTCTACGACTTCGCCTATCAATCCGACGGCTCCCCCATCCTCGCCGGCCAGACCGCCGCCGTCCCTGAGCCCGCCGAGTCCGCCGCCTTCGCCGCCCTGCTCGCCGGCTCCGCTGCTGCCTTCGCCGCGCGCCGCCGCCGCAAGCTCCATCAGGCAGCCTGAGCATCCCAGGCCTCCGGCGCCCGCGCTCCCGGCGAAGTCCTTTCCCCTTCGCTCCCGCCACCGCCTGCTACCGGCCGACCTTCAACACTTCTTTCGCCTCGTCCGGATCCATCATCCGCACGCTCCCATCCAGAAACAGGTAAACCGCCGACCCGCTGTACCGCGTCGGATCCGCCGTCGGCACCGACTGCGACCCATCCTGCCCCGGCTCCAGCGTCGCCTCGTTGCTGCACCCCACGATCACGTTGTTCGACGGCTTCGGCAGGTTGGTCAGCAATTGCCGGTCCTGCTTGTGCGCGATGTCCGCGCTCCCCGTGCCGCTGTTCTGCGGATCGCTCTTCGGGCTTGGCCGGTAGGGATAAATGTTCATGCCGTATCCCAGTATCGGCGTCTGCGGATCCGCGATGCTGCCTTCCCGCGCATAATACTCCGGGTCAAACATCACGTTGCTGCTCGTCCAGTTCGGCTCCGCGCCGTTCTGCGGCGCGGTCATCCCGGCATACGACATCACCTCCCACACCCACGATTTTCCCGTCGGGTTCTTCGATATGTCGGTCGAGCCTTTGCTCCCGGTTCCCATCGGCGCCGGCATCCGGCCCTTGTTGTCGGTCGCGTATAACTGCATCGCCGCCCCGATCGAATGCAGGTTGTTCTGGCTCTGCGAGGCCCGCGCCCGCGCAAACACCGTCTTGATCGTCGGAATCAAAATCGCCGCCAGGATGCCGATGATCGAAATCACCGTCAGCAGTTCAATCAGCGTGAAGGCCGCGCGCCGCTGTCCGCGGGGCGCGCGCCAGTATCGGGAAATAGTCATGGGGTATGGGAGTCGTCCGCGGGGCACCTTTGTTAACGAGGTGCCCGTCCCGCGCGCAAGTGCATAATGCACTCCGCACTTCTTCCCCCTATCCCCTCCGCCTCCGCCTCTTCACCATCCTCACCACCTGCTCCCGCCGATTTCTCTTAAATTCCCACTCCATATTCCTCACCCCGCATTTATCACCTGTTGTTTTATCTCCCGTATGCTCCTTCTTCCCTTTTCACCTTTTACCTTAATCCGTTACCCCATTGCCATTCTCCATTTCCTTCTTTGCTTCATTTTTAATTTCGAATTTCTGATTTTTAATTTCTTTGACATACCAGTCTGTCTACTTCAGCATCGCCCTATGCCCCAATCGCTTCCATCTCCAACGCCCACTGGCGACTCCCCCAACCCGCCCGCCAATCCCCTCGCCTCTTTCCCCCCTCAAACTCGCATCCTTCGCACCGCCGCCCGTCTTTTCTACGAACAGGGCTACCACGCCACCGGCGTCAACCAAATCATTGCCGAAGCCGCCGTCGCCAAGGCCACCTTCTACGCCCATTACCCTTCCAAGGAAACTCTCGGCGCCGCCTGGCTCACCCAGCAGCACGACGCCTGGGTCAGTTGGCTTAACGAACGCGTCTCTTCCGTCGCCGACCCGCGCCTGCGCCTGGCCACCCTCTTCGACCTCCTCGAGGTCTGGCTTCGCAACAACGACTTCCGCGGCTGCCCCTTCCACAACACCAACGCCGAGCAACCCAACCCGCCCCCCGCCCTCCGCGCCATCATCCAAAAACACCTCGCCTTCCTGCGCGACTATCTCGGCGGCCTCGTCCGCTCCGCCCTCCCCGGCCGCATCGAGGCCGACCGCCTCGCCCTCGCCGCCCACGTCCTCTTCTGCGGCGCCATGGTCGAAGCCCAGGCCTTCCACGACCCCTGGCCCGTCCGCTCCGCCGCCCAAACCATTCTCGGCTGGCTCTGATTCACCCGCAAAACGCCGGCGCGCCCTGCACCGCCAAAGTCCCCGATCTCCCGTCCACTACGCCATCCTCCACGTCGCACACCGGAATCTTCTCCCGCTCCCGCAACACCGCCGCCGCGTAGTCCTCCAGCTTCACGCACTCCACCCCCGCCGCACGCGCCTTCCGCAGCAGTTCCGTGAACAGACCCAGATACCGCGCGCCTTCCAGCTCCGCGTGCACCGTCAGCACATGCACATACCTGTCCGGCGCCTTCGCCAGCAGCGCCAGGTAATGCTCCACAATTCGGGTCGTCGGATACTCCGGCCGCCCCAGCAACTCATCCAGCGTCGGCAGCGTCGTCGGTATCTGCACCGTTGAAAAAGTTATGTCCTCCACCTTTGCGAAAAACGGCCAGCCCCCGCGCGTGTCGCTCCCATACAAAAGTCCCTGCTCGTCATACACCCGGAAACTGTTCGCCCCCGCCTGCCACCCCGGCGAGCCCGCCGCCCGCGGCTTTTCCCCGAAAATCCGCGCAAACTCCGCTGCCGCCTTCCCGAACTCCTCCCGTGTCCGCTCCACGTCCCACCGGTGCAAATAATCCTGCCACGCAAAATGGTCCCAGCAATGTATCCCCACCGCAAACCCCGCGTCCCGCACCGATTTCAACACCCCCTCGTTCCGCCGCGCGATCATCGGCGCCGGCAGCAGCGTCCCGTTCAACAACGTCCGCAGCCCGTAGTTTCCTGCCACATTGGTGCGCCCGACCTTCTTCAAAAACCCCGGGCGGAACACCCGCCGGATCGCCTTCCCCGTGTTGTCCGGCCCCAGCGAAAACAAAAACGTCGCCGCGCACCCCTCCGCCCGCAACGCCGCCGCCAGCGCCGGCACGCCCTCCCGCGTCCCCCGGTCCGTGTCCACGTCCACCTTGATCGCCAGCCGCGCACTCATCCCCCCACCATCACCCACCCCGCCCGCCAACTCCAGTCAAACACACGTCGTCACCGCTCCACCCCGCCACCCCATTACGGCGTTCCGCCCGCGCTTTTCTTGTCCTTCGGCCCACTATAATCGTAGCGGAAATAATCCACGTCCACATACCCGTCGTCCGCTTTGTTGTTGTAGCAAAAAATCCCGATGCGGTCACCCCGGTAATATCCCCACGTCAGCGCATACGGCTCGCCAAAGTTGGTGAAGCTCTTCCCATCCTCGCTATACGCATACTGGCTTTTCCCCGCCAATCCCCACACCGACTTCAACCACACCTCCTTGCCCGCCAGCACCGGCCCGTCCGTGCTCTTCCCGTTGTTGTTGTATTCCAGCATGCGCACCGCCCCCGCCTGTTTCACTCCCAAAAACGAATAGCTCTTCGAAAAGTGGCACAACCCCGCCTTCTGCCCGTCCACCATCCCGCTCACATCCAGCTTCACGATCACCTCATTCGTCCCGGTTTGAAAAACGCGCTGCGTCAGCGTGTTCCCCGCCTTGAGCAACGCATCCGCCTGGATCGGCTTGAACGCATGCAGCCGCAGCCAGCCCGGTCGCTCGGTGAGCGACCACTTCTCCCCCCGCGGCTGGTAATTCCATTCCCACTGCGCCGGCAGGCTCGTCTCCGCAAACTCGTCGCTCGTCTGCGGCGTCACCACCGCCGTCCCGCTCACCGGCTTTTTGCCCGACCACACCATGCTCCCGATCCCATCCTGTCCCACCGCCCCAATAATCGGCCACCCGTCCACCCATGTCACCGGGAGCAAACTGTCAATCCGCCCGCCCCAATCCCCCGTCCCGTGATGCGTGTACCAATACCAGTCGCCCGCCTCCGTCTGCACCAACCCGCCCTGGTTCGGCTCCTTGAACTGCTTCTCCGCATGGTCAAGCTGCTTCGACTCCGTATACGGCCCGAAAATATTCTTCGCCCGCTCCATCATTACCACCCGCCCTTCCGACTTAACCTCGCTGAAAAGATGGTAATAGAACCCGTTGATTTTATACAACTTGTTCGCTTCGCTGCCCTTGCTTTGGTGGATCACCTGGTCCGATTCCGGCACAATATCCCGCCCGTCCGGCGTCAATTTCCACAGATGGATCTTGTAGCCGTCGCGGAAATTCGACCCCACAAAATACCCCTGCCCGTCGTCATCCCAAAACGGGCAGCAGTCGTCCCAGCCCGGCCCTTTCAACACTGGATGCAATGGCGCCCACGGGCCCGCCGGGTTCACCGCCGTGCTCATGAAATACCCCTCGTCCGGCGTGCAAAAATAAACCCAGAACTTGTGGTCATGGTAGCGTATCGCCCCGGCCCACACGCCTTTGCCATACCGGCTCATCTTGTCCCAGTTCATCTCCGGACCAATCTCCCGCAGGTCGCTCACCACATGCCCCAAAATCTCCCAGTTCACCAAATCCTTCGAATGCAGAATCACCATCCCCGGTGAAAATTGAAACGTCGAGGAAATCGCGTAGTAGTCCGCCCCCACGCGTATGCAGTCAATGTCGCTGTAGTCCGACGGCAGCACCGGGTTGTTATACGTCCCGTTGCCTTGGTCCCCCCACGCCGTCCAGTTTCCCCAGCTCGTCGGCTGCCCGCCCGCCCACGCCGGCCACAGCCAAAGCGCCAGGCCGAAAAATAAGCTGCTGCGTAGTAAAAATCGTGCGCTCATGGTTGCTGCTTTCTCCCGGCTCCGCTCCCCACTCCTGCCGCCCTTCCCCAACCCTCCGAAGCTTTAGCGAAGGAGGGCGCCCCCCGCAATTGCCGCCTGCGCCGCCCGATACTGCGGCTCGAATTCCTCCACTGCCCCAATGCTCATCCCCAAACTCCGGATGATCCCGTCCTTCAATCCGTAAATCCAGCTGTGTACCGTCAGGTCCTGCCCCCGGTGCCACGCGTCCCGCACAATCGTCGTGTGGCACACATTCCCCACCTGCTCGATCACGTTCAACTCGCACAATAAATTCATCCGTGCCTCCTCCCCGCGCCCCGCCTCCACGCACGCCTGGTGCTTCTCCGCCACGTCCTGCACATGCCGCAGCCAGTTGTCCGCCAGCCCGATCCGCTCCCGCCGCAATGCCGCCCGCACGCCCGAGCACCCGTAGTGCCCGCACACGATAATGTGCTTCACCTTCAGCACATCCACCGCGAACTGCATCACCGACAAACAATTCAAGTCCGTGTGCACCACCACATTCGCCACATTCCGGTGCACAAACAACTCCCCCGGCAGCAAATTCACGATCTCATTCGCCGGCACCCGGCTGTCCGAGCACCCGATCCACAAATACTCCGGCGACTGCTGCCGCGACAGCTTCTGGAAAAACTCCGGGTCCCGCGCCCGGATCCCGTCGGCCCACGCCCGGTTCTGTGAAAATAGATGTTTCAATTCTCCCATAAAATCGGTTGGACCGCCCAGCCGGCTGCCCCACCCAGCTCACCCATCCTTCACGACTCCCCGCCCCCTTGGCGATGCCAATTTTTCGCCAAAAACCGCTCCTCGCTCATAGCCCGCGGCTTCCGCCCGCGCTCTCTTAAATAAATCCCCTTCACCACCCGCAAGCTTGACCCCCCGCCCCCCTTCCCGCAAGATGCCCGGCTGCCAACTTTTTCTGCCCGATGGTGTAATGGTAGCACAAGTGATTTTGGTTCACTTTGTCTAGGTTCGAATCCTAGTCGGGCAATTTTTTCCTGCCGGAGGCATGAAAAATTGCCCCGAGCTTGTCGAGGGGCTCTTCTTCTCCTTCCGTCCCCATCATCCTCACCTAACCCTCCTCCCAAAATCGCCACCCGGCTTGCCTTTTCCCCCATCCTCGCTTACCCCTTCCCTCTTCCACCCTTTACATTTCACCCTTCACACTTCACCTCTTAAATCCAACCTCCATGCCCACCGCCGACTCCGCCTCCCTCGACCTCCTCTTCCGCGCCGCCCGCACCCACACCGCGTGGCTTCCCAAGCCCGTCGAAGACGCCACCCTCCGCGCCGCCTACGACCTCGCCAAATTCGGCGCCACCTCCGCCAACATGTGCCCCATGCGCGTCGTCTTCGTCAAGTCCCCCGCCGCCAAAGCCAAACTCAAACCCTTCCTCGACGCCGGCAACGTGGACAAAACCATGGCCGCCCCCGCCACCGCCATCATCGGCATGGACACCCATTTCTTCGACCAACTCCCCAAGCTCTCCCCCCACGTGGACGCCAAAGCCTGGTTCAAGGACCTCCCCGAAAACATTCTCGAATACATCGCCCTCCGCAACTCCTCCCT
>CAZDAQ010000142.1:6008-8034 GCA_964503425.1 uncultured Opitutales bacterium | reverse complement strand
GCTGCGTTGGATAGGTTTGATGCGTTGGCTCGGTTGGCTGCGTTTGATGCGTTGGTTGCGTTGGCTCTGTGGGCTTGGTGCGCCCACAGGGTAAGGGTCGAGACAAAGTCGCTCCCTTATGCGTTGGGTAGAGCCGGAGCTTTAAGGATGGCGGAAAGGTGCGGGCCGGGCATGGTTGTCGCAGCCTTTGTCTCCGATGGATTCTGCTCCGATGGATGTTGCAACCCCTGACACCAGCGCACAGTCGTTGCCGCCGCCACGGCTGCCGGTGGCCGATACCTGGCACACACTCCTGCTGCTGGGCATCATGGCGGTGTGGGCGACCTTGTCCTATGTGGGGGCGGATGTCATGCGCGGGTCGGCGCCACCCAGCCGGGTGCCGATGTATTTGAAGACGATGGCGATGGAGTGGCTGGTGACGGGCTACATTTTCTGGGGGGTGCGGCGGCGGGGCGGGACACTGCGGGAGCTGATTGGCGGAAGATGGGGCGGGCCACTGGGGTTTTTCCTGGATGTGGGGATAGCGGCGGGTTTCTGGCTGGGGGCGATATTCGTGCTGGCGACGGTGGCCCTGGCGATTGGAGCGCCGAGACGGCTGGAGGCGGTGAGCTTTATGCTGCCGCGGGGAGAGGGCGAAATGGCGTTGTGGGTGCTGATGGCGATGACGGCAGGGTTTTGCGAGGAGGTGATCTTTCGCGGCTACCTGCAGCGGCAGTTTACGGCGTGGACGCGGAGCGCGGCGGCGGGCATCGCGCTGTCAGCCATCGCCTTTGGCCTGGGGCATGTTTACCAAAGCGGGAAATCCGGGGTGGTGATTTTTGTTTACGGGCTAATGTTCGGCGTGCTGGCGCATTACCGGCGGAGCCTGCGGCCCGGGATGATGGCGCACGCGTGGCAGGACACGGTGGCGGGATTGCTGGGGAACTGGCTGCTGCGGCGTTGACGGGGTGGGGTGACTTGTGGATGGGCGGTTAATATCTTTGCGAGTGGGCGGGATTTTTGCTGTAGGTTTTCCATTGTCGAGGAGGAGGCGAGGTGGGTGGGAATAACGCCGCCGCTTCAATGCTCGATTCACCATGACTCTGAAACGCTTTGCCGGTTCTCTGGTCACGCTGGCCCTGGCGCTGGCGGCGGGGGCGTTGCATGGGCAGGCGGTCGTCAGCAGCTTTACGGACATCGGGACGCTGGGCGGCACGTTGAGTTACGCCTCCGGGATCAATGATGCGGGCGAGGTGGTGGGCTGGTCCGAGCCCGCGGATTATGACTCCGAGCAGGCTTTTCTTTACTCCGGCGGGAGCATGACGAACATTGACTATCTCCCGACGCTGGGCATCGGCAGCGCGATGGTGGGGACGACCATCAACAACGCGGGCCAATACACCATTGATTATCATGAAATGATTTTTTCAAGCCTAGGGGAGTTCACCACCGACTCCGTCCTGCTCATCCCCGGGAACTTCGGGCATGCGGACACTCCCCTGGACACGCTGGGAGCGCCCTACGTCTACGGCCACGCGGTGAACAGCTCGGGCGAGATCGCGGGCTACGGCCTAACCTTTGACGCGACTTACAATGCCTTCCTGCACTCCGGCGGGAGCGCGGGCTTTAACGACAACGGGAACACGACGAGCCTGGGGACGCTCGGCGGGCCCAACAGTTATGGTTATGGGATCAATGATGCTGGAGAGGTGGTGGGCGCGGCGGAAATCGCGGGCGGTTTTCCCTACCTGCACGCGTTTCTCTACACGAACGGCACGATGACGGACCTGGGGACGCTGGGGGGAGATGAAAGCCAGGCGAACGGGATCAACAACGCCGGGCAGATCGCGGGGTGGGCCAACCCATCGGGGGCTATTTATCCGCACGCGTTTCTGTATGGGAATGGCACGATGACGGACTTGGGGACGCTGGGCGGCCTGACCAGCCAGGCGAACGGGCTGAACGCGGTGGGTGAGGTAGTGGGGAATTCGACTTACAACTTGACTGCGAGCGAGCACGCGTTTTTTTACGCCGACGGGACGATGTA
>CAZDAQ010000142.1:0-5908 GCA_964503425.1 uncultured Opitutales bacterium | reverse complement strand
CCGCCGGTGGGGAAATGAAATAATTGACTCCTTTCCCCAGCCATTCCAAAATTAAGGCAGTGAAACCCGCCAGCATCAGCGCAGTTGATTATGACCGCCTTTATGACAAGGGGCGGCCATCGGCTTCGTTGAAGGCGGCGATTCGAGATGACAAGCTGGGCCGCGGGAAAACCTTTCGGACAGTAAAAACGGCCATGGCGCATCTCGAGTCATGCGTAAAGAAATACAAGTAAGATTTCTTGGGGGATTTGACCGCGACTATGCGCGGTGTCGCCGGGACGGGCTGCCCGCGGAGGATTTCGAGCACGTTTTGGAATTTTTTCTGGCAGGAGAGCCCCTGCCGGCGTGGTATAATGACCATCCCCTCGAGGGTGAGTTGTCGGCCTACCGCGAATTCCATTTGGGGGAAGGCGATGATCTGGTGGTGGTTTACCGGTGGCGGGGCGCGGAGGCGGTGTTCGCGAAAATGGGGAGGCACAAGGAAGCATTTGGGCATCGAAAATGGAAAAAGAAAGGCGGGGCAACTGCGGCTCCGGAAAGTTTTCCCGATCAGGAGGCGGAGGACGGGATGGGGGGGTAGTTTTTTATGGCGTTGACTTGGCTGGCGCAGACGGGCCTGATTTTTGTTTTCCGCAAGGAATCAGCTGATGAATTCGTTGCATACGCGAGGACGGTTGGCGTGGTGGGTGATGGTGGGCGGGCTGCTGATCATGGAAATGGCTTTCGCCGGTTGCGCGAGCGCGCCGCCCAAGACGGCGACGGTGGAGCTGACAGGCACGAACGGCGCGGGGGTGTCGGGTTATTACATCCAGAACGGCACGCGGGAGGAATTGAAGGGGAGGCTGCCGATGACGCTGATTCAGCCGGTAATGTCGCAACTGGCGGTACGCAAGGACGACCCGGCGAACAACCTGGTGGTGAGGGCGAAAACGGCGGAGGGCACGTGCGGATCGAGTTCGCCACCGGGGGATGCCACGGGATTCCGTTTGCAACTCGCGGGCGAGATGAATCTGGCGATTATTCCGCCGGGGGAATCGCTGGCGCTGCCGGAGCAGACGGTGATGACGATTGCGCCGTACTGGTACAACGGCACCTGGGTGTTTGACGATGCGGGGACGGGTTTGCAGCGCGAGCCGTTCGTGCAAGGGGTGCCGGCGATGGTGAACGAACTGGTGAAGGACATTCCGAACGCGCGCGCCGGTTTTCGGGCCAGTTTTTCCGCGCAGCCCTTTCCCGGCTACCAGAAAAAGCTGTTATGGGTGCGGGCGCAGGACGGCGGGAATGTTTACCGCGCGGAAGATCCGCCGCTGGAAGGCTGGTTTTGCCCGGCGCTGTTTCGGTATTTCAAGGCGGCGCCGCCGGTGTTGTATGTGAAGGCGGAGGCGTTGAAGAATTAGGCCGGAGGCTTCAGCCCGGGAATTCGGGGGAGACTTCGAGGGTTTGGCCGGGTTGGAGAACGATGGGGCCGCCGTCGGCGGGGACTTCGTCGTTTTTGAGGATGCGGAGGGTGATGGCGTCGGTGGCGGAGGCGGGAGCGACCCAGCGCCACTGGCCGATTTCGACAAATTCCATGGGAACACCTTTGTTGTGGGAAAGGCCGGGGCCGTCGCCGCGGACGTAGGGTTTGTTGCCGATGCCGATGAGAACGCGGGCGACGAGGGTGGCAGCGGGGGAGGCGGATTTGGCGGAGCGGCGGCGGCGGGTGGTTTCGGCGCCGGATTCGAGAAGCTCGGCCTGGGCGGGGGGCGGGGAGGAGGAAAGGGATTCGAGTTCGACGGCGGTGGGCTCGGCTGGCGCGTCGGATGAGACCGAAGGTTCTTCAGGGAGGGGTTCGAGGACTTCAGCGGGGGGGGATTCGACTTCAGCGGCGGGGGTTTCGGACGGGGCTTCGACAGCGGCGGTGGTGGAAGTGTCCACACTTGTGTCCGTGGTTTCCAAGGTGTCGGAGGGAGAGGCGGGTGGTGGTGTGGCGCCTTCGGTCAAGGGATCGGGAGATTTGGGTTTGCGTGGTTTGCGGGGGCGGGACTCGATGATGCGGGAGACGGCGGGAGAGTCCTCGGCGGTTTGGGCGGAGGAAAGGGCTTTGGAAAGCATCGAGACGTCGTCGTCGGTTGACTTCTTTTTGGGCGTGGCCGGGGGTGAGCCGAGGTCGGGCTCGGGGAGTTGGAACTGGGCGAGGAGATGGGCCATGATTTCCAGGCGTTCGTGGATGGTTTCGAGGGTGGCGACGGTGCCCGGGTCGGGACCGGGGGGCGGCTGGTCGGCAAGGGCGTCGAGTTTTTTGATGGCGGCGGCGATGGCGGTGACGGCGAGGGAGAGTTTTTCGAGCTGGCCGTTGCGGCGCTCGAGGTCGTCATGTTCGATGGTGGATTGGATGGCAACGGATTCGGAGAAACTGGCGGCGGTGGTCTCGAGGGATTTTTGGATGGTTTCGAGGGGGGCGAGGCGGGCGTCGAGCTTGCGGGCGACGTTTTCCAGCGCGGCGGTGGCGCGGGCGGCGTGCTCCTGGGATTCGACGGCGGTGCGGGCCTGTTTGCGCATTTCGGCGTCGAGGGCGGCGAGGCGCTGGTAGTCTTCCGCGCGGGCCTGCTCGAGTTCGAGTCCGCGCAATTGGGCGCGGGTGGTGAAATCCATGATGAAGGGGATGATGACGAGCACGGCGCCGAGGCCGAGTGCGCCGAGGGTGACGACGGTTTGCAGGGAGGAGAGGGGCGACTGGGTGGCCCACAAGGCGAGGGCGGCGCAGACGAGCACGAAGTCGCCGAGGAGGAACGGCCATTTCGGCAGGGTCACGCCGGAAGTGGCCGGGGAGGAGGGGGAGGAGGAGTCTTCGGCGGAAAACATGGTGGAAACGGCGGCAGAAGGGTGGAGCACGCGCCATGCCCGCCGCGGATGCGACGGGGCAAACGCCGCTTTCTGCGGAGGCTAGCACGCAGACGGGTCAACGCAATCCCGAAACCCGTGCGGAACTCAATTATCCGACGACAATGGTGCAGGGATCTGACACGGGGTCGCCGAGCAGGGTGAAGCGATCCGGTTGTCCGGCGTTAATAACTGCGAACGCTGCGAACGACACACTTAGAAGCTGGAGTCCATGGAGTCTAGGCTGCTGCTCGATCCGCCCTTGGCTTTGGCCTCCATCTTTTTCTTGATGTCCATGGGTTTCTCGTAGCCGGCAACGACAGCGTCGCCGATTTTCGCCTGGACCCAGATGCCGTCAATGCTCTGGGTGGTGGTGGACTTGGGTTGCTTGTTGCCGCCGTTATTGCTGCTGCCTTTCTTGCCGCCGCCGCCGCTGTTGGTATTGGAGGCCTGCTGCTGCAGGTGCGGGACTTTGCTGGTTTCAATGTCTTTGCTGCTATTGGCCGGAAGATCCACGGTTTCGCTGCCGGTAATGGGGTCGGTGTTGGCCGAGGATTTGCCGTTGGAATTGACGTGGGTGGTATTGTAAATGGTGTAGTCAACTTCCACGTTGCTGGCGGGGGCGTTGCTGTTGTTGTAGACGGTAATGATGTAGTAGATCTCGCTGGTGCGGCTGCTGATGTTCTGGCCACCGCCCATGCCGCCTTTGCCGCCCTTGCCGTTACCGTTGCTTTGCTGCTGGTCGGCGGAGTTGGTGGTTTCGGACTTGGTCTGCGTCTGCTTAACGTCGAGGGCGATGTTCGGCAGCGTGGCCTTGGTGGCGGCCCACATGTGCGCGGAGAAGAGGGCGACGCCGAGGGCGGAGCCGACGAGCGTTAAGGTTGCAAAACGGGACGAGGATGAGGGTATCTGGGGCATGGTAAGGAGTAACCTAGGTGATTTTTAGGGGAATGCAACCCCCTTTTTCACATTAATCTAACGGGGTATGGGCGGGACTTGGGGGTGAAGCGGGGCGGGGTAAATTTCAGTTTTTGCAAAAAGGGCTTGCCACGCGGTCGCAGTGCTATACGGTAATCCCTTTTCCATAAATCCGGTTCACGATTCATGCCTACCATCAACCAGCTCGTCCGGCATCCCCGCCGCGCGCCCCGCTTTAAGTCCAAGGCACCCGCCCTGGCGGGCAGTCCCTTTCGCCGCGGTGTGTGCGTGCAGGTGATGACGCGCACGCCGAAGAAGCCGAATTCGGCCATTCGTAAAGTCGCCAAGGTGCGGCTGACCAACGGCTACGAGGTCATTGCCTACATTCCGGACGAGGGGCACAGCCTGCAGGAGCACAGCGTGGTGCTGGTGCGCGGGGGCCGCGTGAAGGACTTGCCGGGCGTGCGTTACCACATTGTGCGCGGGCCGCTGGACTGCGTGGGCGTCGAAAAGCGCCGCCGCAGCCGCTCGAAATACGGCGTCAAGCGTCCGAAGGAAAAGAAGGCGGCGTAAGGCCCGAGGCGGGCGGGGCAGGAAGGTCCTGTTTTTGCCGAAAGTTCCGCCGCTTTGCCCCAGCGCCTTCACCGTCCCAAACCATTCCGCCATTCACCCATCTAATTTTTAACTGAATTCCCCATGTCCCGCCGCCGCAAAGCCGAGAAACGTGAACGTGCGCCTGATCCGCGCTACAACAGCCCGCTGGTCACGCACCTGATTAACACCATCATGCGCCGTGGCAAGAAGACCATTGCGCAGAAGATAGTCTATTCCGCCTTTGAGAAGGTGAGCGAGAAGCTGGAAAAGGGCGACCCGGTGGACTTGCTGATGGGGGCGATGGAGAATGCGCGCCCGAAGCTGGAAGTGAAGAGCCGCCGCGTGGGCGGGGCGACCTACCAGGTGCCGGTGGAAATTTCGTTTGAGCGGCAGCAGAGCCTGGCGTTCCGCTGGCTGGTGGAGGCGGCGCAGTCGCGCAAAGGGCAGCCGATGAAGGAGGCGCTGGCGGCCGAGATCGTGGACGCCTACAACAACACCGGGACCGTGGTCAAAAAGCGGGAAGATGTGCACCGCATGGCCCAGGCCAACCGGGCGTTCGCGCATTTGCGCTGGTAATGGCCGCCTTGACTGAACCCAGCATGGACGGAATCAGACAAGCCCAAGCTATTCTTTGACGCATTGATTTCATTCGCGCCGTTCGCAAAACCTTTTTCCCTTTCGCCATGACCGCCGCCGCCACCGCACCCGTCCTGCCCGCCCTCTCGAAAGCCAATTCGCCCGCGCGCCGTTTCCCGCTGGAATACACGCGCAACATCGGCATAGCCGCGCACATTGACGCGGGCAAGACGACGACGACGGAGCGCATTCTTTTTTATGCCGGGGTCATTCACAAGATGGGTGACGTGCACGACGGCAACACGGTGACCGACTGGATGGAGCAGGAGCGCGAGCGTGGGATCACGATCACCGCCGCGGCGATTTCGGCCGGGTGGACGACGAAGGAAGGGCCGTTTGCGAACATCGCGCACGCAGTGAACATCATTGACACGCCCGGCCACGTGGACTTCACGGCCGAGGTGGAGCGCTCGTTGCGCGTGTTGGACGGGGCGATTGCGGTGTTTTGCGCGGTGGCCGGGGTGCAGCCGCAGTCCGAGACCGTCTGGCGGCAGATGGACAAATACAAGGTTTGCCGGATCGCGTACATCAACAAGATGGACCGCACGGGCGCGAATTTTTTCAAAGCCCTCGATGACGTTCGCACGAAGCTTCGCGGCAACGGGCACCCGCTGTTCATCCCCTATGGCGCGGGCGAGACCTTCCGCGGGGTGATTGACCTGGTGAAGATGGTGCTGTGCGAATACGACCCGACCGACGTGTCCGGCGTGCGCTTTTTTGAAAAGGAAATCCCCGCGGAGAACCTGGATGAGGCGAAGCTGTGGCGCGACAAGCTGATCGAGGGGCTCGCCGACTTTGACGATGCGCTGGCGGAGAAATTCCTCGCCGGCGAGGAGATCTCCATTGATGAGATGCGCCGCGTGATCCGCAAGGCGACGCTGACGCAAAACTTTGTCGG
>CAZDAQ010000141.1:0-8059 GCA_964503425.1 uncultured Opitutales bacterium | reverse complement strand
CGTAAAATACCATTGGCCGTCGATTTTTTGCAGTGTCATGGGCCGCAGGGTCAGACCGCGTCCAGTCGGGTCGGCGATTTCATAAGTGGCCTGGTCTCCGGCGCCATTGTAAACCGGCGTCTGGCTCTGCATGTCCTGCAAAACCGCCAGCCATATTTGGATTTCCGGCTTCCCCTCATGGGCTGGGAGAGCGTCCTCAATGGACGCCTTCCCTTCGGGTGTAAGTCGTGCCAGCGAATCCGGTGCGGAGAAATTCTCCAGCACCCCGACCAGATCACCCGACTGAATCCGGTCCATCACGCTCGCGAGAGCGGTGTTGATTTCCTTTCGGGGGTCGGACTTGACCGCTGGCTCTACGGGCGCGGACCTAGGAGTCGGCGCCGGCGCCAACAGTGGCACAGGCTTGAGAATTGGTGCTGTCGCCGCTTGAGGCATCGCGGGTTTCGGCATGGTAACGGCGGCGGGTGTAACTGCCGCGCTCTCCGTCAGCGGGCTGGATGATTGCCATAACCACCAGACCGCCGCGGCAAAAGTCATTGCCGCAAGAATAAATATCCGGCGAAAATTCATATGCTACTTGATAAACAGGACAACACCAGGAATCCTAAAAAGTGGCAAAAATAATCCCATCCCTTCTTTATCTGGAGGGATAAGCGCCCCTGTCCGCGCTACTTCTTATCCACCTTCTTCGCCGCCCCCACCTCCATCCCCAACTCCCCCTTCTTCGCGTCCACCTTGAACGTCACCACCTGCCCCTCGCCCACCTCGCCCGCGATTAACGCCCGCGCCAGCCGGGTCTCCACCTGCTTCTGCAAATACCGCCGCAAGGGCCGCGCGCCGAACACCGGGTCGTAGCCTTTTTCGCCCACCCACTTCTTCGCCGCCTCGTCCATCGCGATGCTGATGCGCCGGTCCGCCAGCCGCTGGTTAATGTCCGCCAGCAGCAGGTCCACGATCTTCGTGATCTCCTCCAGCGACAGCGGCTTGAACAAAATCACGTCGTCGATTCGGTTCAAAAATTCCGGGCGGAACGCCCCGCGCAACTCCGTCATCACGCTCTCGCGCACGCTCTCGGGAATTGTGTCGCCCGTCACGCCATCCAGCAAAAAGCGCGACCCGATGTTCGAGGTCATGATGATCACCGTGTTCTTGAAATCCACCATCCGCCCCTGGCTGTCCGTCAGCCGCCCGTCGTCCAGAATCTGCAGCAGCGTGTTGAATACATCCGGGTGCGCCTTCTCCACTTCGTCAAACAGCACCACGCAATACGGCTTGCGCCGCACCGCCTCCGTCAACTGCCCGCCCTCGTCATAGCCGACATACCCCGGCGGCGCCCCAATCAGCCGCGCCACCGAGTGCTTCTCCATGTATTCGCTCATGTCCAGCCGCGTGATGTTGTCCTCCGAGTCAAACAGCGCCGCCGCCAGCGTCTTCGCCAGCTCCGTCTTCCCCACTCCCGTCGGTCCCAAAAATAAAAACGACCCGATTGGCCGCCGCGGATCCTTGATCCCCGCGCGCGCCCGCAAAATCGCCTCCGTCACCAGCGTCACCGCCTCGTGCTGTCCCACCACGCGCTCGTGCAGCACTTCCTCCAGCCGCAGTAGCTTTTCCTTTTCCCCCTCCAGCAGCCGCGTCACCGGCACGCCCGTCCACTTCGCCACAATCTCCGCGATCTCCTCCGCCGTCACTTCCTCCTTGAACAGCGTGTTCTTCCCTTCGCTCTTCTCCAGCTTCGCCAGTTCCGCCTCCAGCTTCGGGATCGTCCCGTGCCGCAGTTCCGCCGCCTTTTGCAAATCGTAGCCGCGCTCCGCCTTTTCCATTTCCCGCCGCGCCGCCTCCAGTTCCTCCCGCACCTTCTGCACGCGCCCGCGCGCCGCCTTCTCCGCCTCCCACCGCGCCCGCAACGACGCCGCCTCCGCCCGCTTGTCCGCCAGTTCCTTGCGCAATTCCGCCAGCCGCCGCTTCGACGCCTCGTCCTTCTCGTTCTTCAACGCCGCCTCTTCGATCTCCAGTTGCAGCACCCGGCGCGAGAGTTCGTCCAGCTCCTGAGGCATCGAGTCCATTTCCGTGCGGATCATCGCGCACGCCTCGTCCACCAGGTCAATTGCCTTGTCCGGCAAAAACCGGTCCGCGATATACCGGTGCGACAGCACCGCCGCCTCCACCAGCGCGTTGTCCGTGATCCGCACCGCGTGGTGCAGTTCGAACCGCTCCTTCAACCCGCGCAAAATCGAAATCGTGTCCTCCACCGTCGGCTGGTCCACGATCACTGGCTGAAACCTCCGCTCCAACGCCGCGTCCTTCTCAATGTGTTTCCGGTATTCATCCAGCGTTGTCGCCCCGATGCAATGCAGCTCCCCGCGCGCCAGCATCGGCTTCAGCAGATTCCCCGCATCCATCGCCCCCTCCGCCTTCCCCGCGCCCACAATCGTGTGCAGCTCGTCAATGAACAGCAGCACGCGCCCGTCCGAGTTCTTCACTTCCTGCAAAACCGCTTTCAGCCGCTCCTCAAACTCCCCGCGATACTTCGCCCCCGCCAGCAGCGCGCCCATATCGAGCGAGAAAATCGTCTTGTCCTTCAACCCCTCTGGTACGTCTCCGCGCACAATCCGCTGCGCCAACCCCTCCACAATCGCCGTCTTCCCCACCCCCGGCTCCCCGATGAGCACCGGGTTGTTCTTCGTCTTGCGCGACAATATCCGCACCACCCGCCGGATCTCCGCGTCCCGCCCGATCACCGGATCCATCTTCCCCTTTTTCACCTGCTCCACCAGGTCGATGCCGTATTTCCCCAGCGCGTCATACGTCGCCTCCGGGTTCTGCGTCGTCACCCTCTGGTTCCCGCGCACCGACTTCAACCCTTCTAAAATCTTCGCCGACGTCAGCCCGAACCCCTTCAAAAACTTCCCGAACTCCGCCGACCCCGGCGCCTCCACCAATCCCAACAGCAAATGCTCCACCGACACATAATCATCCTTCAACCGCTTCGCCGCCGCCTCCGCCTTCGTCACGGCGTCCTGAAACGCCTGCGTGATATAAATCTGCCCCGCCGACGGCCCGCTCACGCTCGGCATCCGCTCCAACTCTTTCTCCAGCGCCGCCTTCACCGCCTCCGGTGCAATTTCGATCTTCTGCAGCAGCGACCCCGTCAACCCATGCTCCTGCCCCAGCAACGCCGCCAGCAAATGCCATGTGTCCACCTGCGCGTGATGCCGCCGCCGCGCCACCGCCTGCGACTCCGTCACCGCCTCCTGCGCTTTCTCCGTGAATTTGTTTAGATCAATGCTCATCGCGCCTCCCCTTCGCAAAATCTATTCCCCTTACTATCGATACGTCAAACCCACGCACGCGATTTTCCAAATTATTTGGCCAGCCTGTCTCAACCAATCCGCGCTCCTCGCCCCCGTGCCAGCCCCAATCGCGCGCGCGCCTGTACCGCCGAAATCGTCGGTTTCCCTGCATTTTTCGCCCGCGCCTCGACCACCAACAGATGGTCTTGCAGGTTGGTCAAGTCCTCCTGCAACTGTGTGATTTCGCGCCGTTTGCTGCGTAGCTCCTGGGAAAACTGTTGGGCTTTAGTCATAGGCCTCCTTGCGATTGAGAATGCGTTGAATAATAATGGCGTCCCCCTCGACGTCGAACAAAATGCGGTAGTCGCCGGAACGCAGCCGGTAGTCGCAATCGAAGGCCGTCAGCCGCTTGATGTCTCCGTGGAGTCCGTGCTGCAGCCGGTCAATCTTGCGCATGATCTGGCCCGCGACTCGCGCCGGCAGTCCGCTGAGATCGATCAGTGCCGTTTCGGAGTAGTGAATGTTCATAACATTTCTGCAATCTTCTCAGCCTCCCCCGTCGCCTCCAAACACTGCGTCCCCACGCACAATTGTATCCCCTCCGGCTGCGCCGCGTCATTCGTCGCCACCAAAAACACTGGCCGGTAGGGCCGCGCCGCCAGTGCCGCGCGCAATGCCTCCCAGTCGCACTCGTCCTTCACTTTAATCACCGCCACGCCCACCGCGTCCCAGGTGAACGCCGCCAGCGCGTGCGGCACCCCCATCGGCGCCTGCTGCGCCAGTCCCGCGTACGCCTTCTTCAATTCCCCCAGTTCCGCCGCATACTCCGCTTCGCCCGTCAGCGCGTATAAAAACGCGAACACATTCGCCAGCGCCGCGTGCCCGCTCGGCTGCGCGTTGTCCCACCATTGCTTCTTCCGCACCGCCAGCGCCTCGTTGTCGTCCGCCGTGAAAAAATACCCCGCCTCCATCGTGTCCCGGAAATGCGCCCGCACCGTCTCCACCAGCGCCCGCGCCCGCTCCACATAAATTTTTCCAACGCCCGGCTCCACCCAGTCCGCATACGCCGCCAGCGCCAGCATCGCCTCCGCCAAAAACGCATAGTCATCCAGAAATCCCTCGCCTCTGGGTCCCTGCTCCCCGCTCACCGCGCCCGGCGCATAATATACCGGCTGCAACCGCGGCCTGCCCTCCGCGTCGTCGCCGCGCAGGTTTTCCCAAATCCATTCCGCCGCCTGCCGCGCCGTCAAAAACCAGTCCTTCCGTCCCAGCGCCCATGCCGCCTCCGCCAGCCCGCGGATCGCCAGCGCGTTCCACGCCAGCACGATCTTCTCGTCCCGCCCGGGCTGTGGCCGCTGGTTCCGCGCCGTCAAAAGTTTCGCCCGCGCTGGCGCCAGCGCCGCCCGCTTCGCAAAATCCTCCTCCACCAGCGCCGGGTTCGTCATCCCGTGCTCAAAATTCCCGCCGTCCTCAATCCCGTAGGCCGCGCATATCCCCTTCGCTTCCGCCTCGCCCAGCACCTCGCGCACCTGCCCCGGCGTCCACACATACGTCGCGCCTTCGTGCCCGTCCGTGTCCGCGTCCAGCGCCGCGTAAAACGGCCCGTCCGCATGCCGCATCTCCCGCATCAGCCAGCCCACCGTCTCCTCGCACACCGCCGCATACAGTGGATTCTGATACCGCCGCCACGCCTTCGCGTAAAAATCCAGCAGCAGCCCGTTGTCATACAGCATTTTTTCAAAATGCGGAATCACCCACCGCGCATCCACGCTGTAGCGGCAAAATCCCCCGCCAAACTGGTCGAAAATCCCGCCGTGTGCCATCGCCCGCGCCGTCGTGTTCACCGCCGCGTCCACCTGCTGCGCGAAAATTCGATTCCCGTCCACCGCCCCCGTCGCGCGCACCGCCAGCAAAAAATCCAGCGCCATCGCCGGTGGAAATTTCGGCGCCTCGCCGAACCCGCCCCACGTCGCGTCGTGCCGCGTAAGTATCCCCTGCGCCGCCGTCAGCAGCGCCCGGTTCTCCAGCGGCTTTTCGCTCGCCCCGCGCGGCGCGTTTGCGTGCAGCAGGTTTTGCACGATGTTGTTCGCGTTCTCCTCCAGCTCCGCCCGGTGCTTCGCAAAATAATCCGCCACCCGCATCAGCAGTTGCGGCCACGGGATCATCCCGCGCTCGTTATCCCCGGGCGGGAAATATGTCCCCCCGAAAAACGGCCGCCCGTCCGGCAGGCAGAACGCGTTCAGCGGCCAGCCGCCGTGCTGCGTGATCATCTGCACCGCCTCCATGTAAATCTGGTCCACGTCCGGCCGCTCCTCCCGGTCCACCTTCACGCACACAAAATGCCGGTTCATCAAATCCGCGATATACCCGTCCTCAAAGCTCTCGTGCGCCATCACGTGGCACCAGTGGCACGCCGAATACCCGATGGACACCAGCACCGGCTTGTCCTCCGCCCGCGCCTTCGCCCACGCCTCCTCCCCCCATGGATGCCAGTCCACGGGGTTCTCCGCGTGTTGTCGCAAATACAAACTCGGTTCGTTCGCCAGGCGATTCATGGAATTAGCCAGCCAGCTTTACCTCGCGGCTTTTCACTGGCGAGCCACATCTTCCCGTCATTTGCCGTCACCTTCTGCACACTCCACGCTTGCGGTATTACCGTAAATCAGTAATTCTGCATCCATGAAAAACACCACCCTCCGGATCGGCCCCCGCGGCACCGTCACCCTGCCCAAACCTCTGCGCGTGCAATACTCCATGGAGACCCACGACCTGCTCCTCGCCGAGCCCACCGCCGAGGGCATCCTCCTGCGGCCCGCCGTCGCCCTGCCCATTGAAATCTACTCCGACGCACGCCTCGCCGAATTCCAGCAATCCGAACAGGAATTGGAGCAAACCCTCGCCCGCACCCCCAAGTTGCGCTCCCGCCTCGAACACGCCGCCGCTGAATTTCGCCGCCAGTCCGCCCATTCGTCCCCCAAAAATCCTCGGCTGCCCGCCCCCCGTTAGTCATGCAAACTTGGCGCGTCTTTCTCGACGCCAACATCCTCTTCTCCGCCAGCCTCCGGCGCGGAATGATGGCCACCTTGGTAGACGCCCTTCGCCTGCGCCATGAGGTCGTGACCAGCGAACTCGCAGTAGTCGAAGCCCGCCGCAATCTCCTGCGCAAACAGCCCCGCGCCGTCCTTGCTCTGGACGATTCCCTCGCAGGTATGCGGCTGGTCGCCGACCGGGATCACGCTCTCGATTTGCACCTTCCCTCCGCCGACAGCCTCGTTCTATCCTCCGCCATTGCTGCTGAATGCACCCATTTCCTCACCGGCGACAAAAAGCACTTCGGCCCGTTCTTTGGCCAAAAAATCCACGGCGTCCTCATCTTCCAACCCAGCGCCCTTGTGCTTGAAAAAGACCTGCTGTAAATCCCCCCTCCCCACCTCCCCATGAAACCCCTCCTCACCCCCGCCCTCCTCTTCGCCGCGTTGCTTCTGCCCATTGTCGTCTCCGCGCAAAACCCCACCCGCGCCGAACTCGCCAAAAACTCCCCCATCCCCCTCCCCGTCATCCCCTCCGCCACTTTCAACATCACCGACTACGGCGCCCTCCCCGATGGCAAGACCCTCAGCACCGCCGCCATCCAAAAAACCATCGCCGCCTGCTCCGCCGCCGGTGGTGGCACCGTCCTCATCCCCGAGGGCAAATTCCTCACCGGCCCCCTCACCCTCGCCAGCAATCTCAATTTCCACCTCGCCCAAAACGCCACCCTCCTCATCGCGAACGACCTCGCCGCCTACCCCAAAAACGGTGGTCGCTACGAAAATGCTCTCTCTGTCTCCAATGCCCACGACCTCGAAATCTCCGGCCCCGGCGTCATTGACGGCCAGGGCACCCCCTGGTGGGCCGCCTTCGAGGCCGATAACAAGATGCCCCGCCGCCCCAACCTCCTCGTCATCTCCAACTGCACCACCGTCCTCGTTCACCAGGTCACGCTAAAAAACGCCCCCATGTTCCACCTCGTCCCCCAGCGCTGCACCAATGTCACCATCCGCGATCTGACCATCACCGCCCCCTCCACCGCCCACAACACCGACGCCATTGACCCCTCCGGCTGGCACTTCCTCATCACCAATTGCACCCTCGACACCGGGGACGACAACGTCGCCATCAAAGCCGGTGGCCGCCCCGGCGGCCGCCCGTCCTGCGAAGACTTCACCATCACCAACTGCAACCTGCTCCGCGGCCACGGCCTCTCCATCGGCAGCGAAACCAGTGGCGGCCTCAACGGCCTCTACGTTTCCAACTGCACCTTCAACGGCACCACCTCCGGCATCCGCCTCAAGTCCAGCCGCACCGCCGGCGGCCTCATCGAAAACCTCCACTACGCCAACATCACCATGCGGAACGTCCGCACCCCCATTTACATTACCAGCTACTATCCCAAGGAACCCGCCAACCCCCAGGACGACCCCGTCCCCGCCAATTCCTCCACCACCGCCGGCCCCACCTGGCGCGACCTCACCTTCTCCAACCTCACCATCACCGACTGCCCCGTCGCCGGCATCCTCTGGGGCCTCCCTGAAATCCCCATCGGCAACATCACCTTCACCAACGTCCACATCTCCACCGACACCGGCATGAAAATCTACTTCGCCGACAACATCAAATTCGTGAACTCCTCCATCACCGTCCAAAAGGGCGACCCCCTCATCCCCTACCAAGCCCAAGTCTTCGGCCTTTCCAATCCACCCGCTGCCACCCCCGCGCCCGCCGCCACC
>CAZDAQ010000140.1:0-8108 GCA_964503425.1 uncultured Opitutales bacterium | reverse complement strand
GAATCTTCAGGGCGACTTCTAGACCGTGACTTGCGAAGTCGACAGGCACTGGCGCAGCATTGTGCGGGGAAAATGGCGGAAGGCAAACCCAAGTTGCGGAAAAGTGGGGGAAAAGTGTGACGGGGAGGTGATTTTATTTGGCGTGCGGGGGCGTGGATGGGTGATTACGATGGTGCTCTCGATTAGATCAAATGAAACTGCCCAATGCAGAGCTTGCCGTGGTGCCGGAGCGGAAGGTGACGCACTACCTGCTCAATCCGGCGCATCCGGCGGGTGGCAGCAAAGCCGGCTTTTTTCTGCGTTTTGGTTTCACCGTGGCGGAGTGGCAAAAGCTGGCGGAGGCGCTATTGCGTCATGCGCGCGAGAATGAAGTCGTGGAGACAGAGCAACCCGGCATGGCCAGCGTTATGCCGTGGATGGAACGCTGATTGCGCCCAACGGAGCGGGCTTGAATGTTCGCAGCGCCTGGTATATTGATATGGCTGGCGGTGTGCCGCGTTTTGTGACCGCGCATCCCTTGCCGAAATTATGAAAACGATCAAAGAACTGGACGCCGTGGCGCTGACCTGCGACCTGCCTGAATACGGGCTGGTGCGGGGCGACGTGGGCACGGCGGTGCTGGTGCATGGCAAGGGAGAGGCTTTCGAGGTGGAATTTGTCGGTTACGACGGTCACACGGTGGCGTTGATGACCTTGGAGTGTTCACAAGTGCGCCCGTTGCAGACGCACGATATACCCCATGCGCGCGAGCTGGAGCATGCGTAAGGGTTAAATCGAGCCAGCGGCAGTGGGGGGCAAATGCCCATAAGTTTTTCGGCATGCCTTGGGGCGGGGGACGATAGGGTGGCCGGGCAGGACGAGCGCGCGCGTATTCGTTCTGGCGAGGTTGAGCTGGATGTTGGTCATCACGGCGAAGCGGAGTGGGCGGGTCAGGTTTTAAGAATGGGCGTGGGGGGATTCGAGGCGCTGGCCGACCCAGAATTTGATGACAGACTGGCGGGTGACGCCGAGGCGTTCGGCTTCGTGGTCGAGCGAGGCGATCATCCATTTGGGGAAGTCCACATTGACGCGCTGGATCTCGCGACCCGGGCGGCGGCGGGAGGACAGGTCGAGGTGGGCGGAGAGGTCGGCGCCGGATTCGTGCAGGGCGTCGAGTTCGTGGGCGGGGAGGATTTTTTTATTTTTCATGGTAGAGGGCGTGCTCGTTTTTGCGGGCACGGCGGACGGAGATGAGGCGGATGTTGTGGTTGCGGTAGGTGATAAAGGCCGACCAGAGTTTGCCGGCGACGAGGCCGAGAACCTGAAAACGTGGCTCGGTGGAGCTGAAGGCGGTGATTTCGAGCCGGTTTTCGTCCTGCCAGATCGCCTGGGCCTGCACGAAGTCCAGGCCGTGCTTGGCGCGGTTGGCGGCGGATTTAACCGGGTCGAACTCAAAAGGCATTTTGGTATAATAATAGTATATTAAGTATATAATTCAAGCACCTTTTTGGCGCAAATGAGGGGTGAAGGGCAATCCGAGGCGAACGAGGTGGCCACAGAGAGGCAGGGATTTTTTCGGCGTGCCTTGGGACGGGGGGGCGATAGGGTGGCCGGGCATGACGAGCGCGCGCGTATTCGCCCCGGCGAAGCTGAACCTGTTCCTGGCCATCACCGGGAAGCGGGCGGATGGGTTTCATGACTTGGTGAGCGTGGTGACGCCGCTGGCGATGGGGGACGTGCTGACGCTGCAGGCGCGGCCCAAGGCGACGGGGGACACGCTGGCGTGCCGACATCCGGACGTGCCGGTGGATGCGTCGAACTTGGTGCTAAAGGCGGCGGCGGCTTACCGGAAGCGGGCGGGGTCGGACGGGCCGCCGCCGGTGCATTTTATTTTGGAGAAGGAAACCCCGGCGGGGGCGGGGCTGGGCGGGGGGAGCAGCGACGCGGCGGCGGCATTGCGGGGGATGAATGAGCTCGCACGGCGGCCGATGGCGGCGGAGGGGTTGCGGGTGTGCGCGGCGGAAGTGGGGTCGGACGTGCCGTTGTTTTTGGAGAACGGGCCGGTGGTGATGCGCGGGCTGGGGGAGTTGGTGGAGCGAATGGGGGAAGCAGCCAGCGCGGTGTTGCGGGGGCGGGAGGTGGTGGTGTTCAAGCCGACTTTCGGGGTGGCGACGGCGTGGGCTTACAAGCGGTTGAAGGAGCGCGGGGCGGAGTGGTATGTGCCGACGGCCAAGGCGGAGGAGCAGCTGGCAAAGTGGCAGGCGGCGCCGAGTTGGGAGACGTTGCCGCTGGAGAATAATTTGGAATGGCCGGTATTTGAAAAGTATGCGGCGCTGCCGGTGCTGCTGGAGGAATTACGGGCGCGATTTGGGGTGCGGTGCCGGATGAGCGGGAGCGGGAGCGCGTGTTTCGCGCTGCTGGAGCCGGCGAGCCCGCGGGCGGAGATTGAGGCAGCGATCCGGGAGGCGTGGGGGAAGGAGAGCTTTGTGAAGTTTACGCGGCTAAGCGGGGGCGCGTGAAGGCGGATGGAGTGAAGCGAGCCGGGGATTATTCGTAGCGGAGGGCTTCGATAGGGTCGAGACGGGCGGCTTTCCAGGCGGGGTAAAAGCCGAAGACGACACCGACGAAGGCGGACATGCCCAAAGCGGCGGCGGCGGCGGCGAACGAGGCTTGGGTGGGCCAGTGCATGATGGCGGTGACGATTATGGAAGTGAGGCGGCCAAGCGTCAGGCCTATGATGCCACCGATTAAGCAGAGGACGACGGCCTCGACGAGGAATTGGCTGAGGATGTCGCGGCCGCGCGCGCCGACAGCCATGCGCAGGCCGATTTCGCGGGTGCGCTCGGTGACGGAGACCATCATGATGTTCATGATGCCGACGCCGCCGACGAGAAGGGAGATGCAGGCGACGCAGAGGAGGAGGGAGGTGATGGCTTTGCTGGTGGAGGCGAGGGTTTCGGAGATTTCGGCGAGGTCGCGAACGCGGAAATCGTCAGATGCAGCGTCACCGATTTGATGGCGCTGGCGGAGCAGGGCGGTAATTTGGCTCATGGCGTCGGGGACGGCTTGCGGGGAGACGGCGGAGATCCAGATGTCGTCCAAATCGGAGAAGCGGGCGATTTGGGGGGAGTCCACGATTTGGAGGGAGGAGGCCTGGGGGTAGAGGACGAGCTGCTGGTTGGGGTAAATGGGATTGGCGGAGGTGATGGGGTTGGCGGTGCCGGCGGCGGCGGATTGGTTGGAGACGCGGGTGCTGGAGACGCGGAACTTGACGGTGGTCCAGGGGGCGACGAAGAAGTCGTCCTGGTCCTGGCCCATCATGTTGGCGCCCTTGGCGCTGAGGACGCCGACGACTTTGAGGCGGACGTTTTTCACGCGGACTTCCTTGCCGATGGGGGACTCGCCCTGAAAGAGCTGGAGCGCGGGAGTCTGGCCGATGAGGCAGACGCAGGCGGCGGAGCGGACATCTTCATCGGTAAACGGCCGGCCCTCGGCGAGGGGCCACTGGCGGACTTCAAGGTAGGCGGGGGTGGTGCCGAGGATGTTGCGGGGAGCCCAGTTGCGGTTGAGGTAGGAGACCTGGCCACGGCAGTCCACACTGGGAGCGGCGAGGAGCACGGCGGGGCATTGGGTGGCGATGGCGGCGGCATCGGCGGGGGTGAGGGTGGCGCTGCCGCCGGCGCCGGTGCTGATGCCGCCGGGGGTGGTGTCGCTGGGGTCAACCTGGACGACATTGGCGCCGATGGAGGCGATGGTTTGCTTGATGGCGGTGGAGGAGCCCTGGCCGATTTCGACCATGGCCACGACGGCGGTGACGGCGATGATGATGCCGAGGCAGGTGAGGGCTGAGCGCAGCAGGTGGCGGCGGAGGGCGTGAAGGGCGGTAAGGAAAGTCTTGAGAAGGAAGTGCATGCAGGATGCGAGCATGAGCCCGGAGCCGGGCCAGAACTGAAGGAGCAGCCAGTTATGTGCCGAAAGGAGAGAAGCTTAAGGCTGATTATGCCTGGGGAAAGGTTATGGAAGGATTACAGCGTGGAAGCGAGCCGGAGGATGGTGGGGGTGGCCAAGGGGGGATTTTTTTGCCGCTTGCCAAGGCGGGGTGGGGTGGTTTGCAATGGTCGTTCACATTTGATGGGCAAGCAATTCGCGCGGTCAAGCCCCGGACGGCGCGGTTTATGCTTCAGGGAAACTCCCTTTCATACTCACCTCCAAAACACGATAATCACATGGCACTCAAAGTAGGCATCAATGGATTCGGCCGGATTGGCCGATTGGTATTCCGGGCAATCGCCGAGAAGGGTCTTCTCGGCAAGGACGTCGAAGTCGTTGCGATCAACGACCTCGTGCCGGCCGACAACCTGGCCTATCTGGTCAAATACGATTCGACGCAGGGCCGCTACAAGGGCACGGTGTCGAGCGAGGGGGAGGACACGATCATCGTGGACGGCCACCGGATCAAAAGCCTGGCGGTGAAGGAAGGGCCGACGGCGCTGCCCTGGGGCGCGCTGGGGGTGGACATTGTGGTGGAGTCCACGGGGTTGTTCACCGACGCGGACAAGGCGGCGGGGCACCTGGCGGCGGGGGCGAAGAAGGTGATCATTTCCGCGCCGGCGAAGGGCGACTGCAAGACGGTCGTCATCGGCGTGAACTGCGGGACGTTGACGAAGGAGGACAAGATCATTTCGAACGCGTCGTGCACGACCAACTGCCTGGCGCCGATCACGAAGGTGGTCTTGGATAATTTTGGGATCGTGGAGGGGCTGATGACGACGGTGCACAGCTACACGGCGACGCAGAAGACGGTGGACGGGCCGTCGCGCAAGGACTGGAAGGGCGGGCGGAGCGCGGCGCTGAACATCATTCCTTCGACGACGGGCGCGGCCAAGGCCGTGGGCCTGGTGCTGCCGGCCGTGAAGGGGAAGCTGACGGGGATGTCGTTCCGCGTGCCGACGCCGACAGTGTCGGTGGTGGACCTGACGGTGAAGACGGAGAAGAGCACCTCCTACAAGGAGATTTGCGCGAAGATGAAGGAAGCGTCGGAGAGCGGCTCGCTGAAGGGGATTCTCGGCTACACTGAGGACGAAGTGGCCTCGAGCGACTTCATCCACGATCCGCTTTCCTCGATTTTCGACGCGGGGTCGGGGATCGAGTTGAACGACAAGTTTTTCAAGCTGATCAGCTGGTATGACAACGAGTGGGGTTATTCCTGCCGTTGCGCGGAGTTGATCATGAAGATCGGGAAGCTACTCTAGCCCAAACCGCAACCGCGGATTACGCGGATGGGCACAGAAGCAACCCGGTAGGGAAATTTCTGTGCCGGTCCGCGTAATTTGCGCTAAATTTTTTATCATGGCTCGCACCAAAACCGTCAAGGATGTGGATCTCGCCGGGAAGCGCGTATTCGTGCGCGTGGACTATAACGTGCCGTTCGACGAGCACGGGAATGTGTCGGACGACACGCGGATCGCGGAGTCGCTGGCGACGCTGAAGCACCTCGTGGGGCAGGGGGCGAAGGTGATCCTGGCGAGCCATCTGGGGCGGCCCAAGGGGAAGAAGGACCCGAAGTATTCGCTGAAGCCGGTGGCGGCAGCGCTGGAGAAGCGGCTGGGGGCGAAGGTGGCATTTGCGGAGGACTGCATCGGGCCGGTGGCGGAGGCGGCGGTGGCCGCGCTGAAAAACGGCGAGGTGCTACTGTTGGAAAACGTGCGGTTTTACGCGGAAGAGGAGAAGAACGAGGCGGGGTTCGCGCAGAAGCTGGCGAAGCTGGCGGAGGCGTATGTGAACGACGCGTTTGGATCGGCGCACCGGGCGCATGCCTCGACGGCGGGGATCGCGGCGCACCTGCCGACGCGCGTGGCGGGGTTGCTGATGCAGAAGGAACTGGCGTTTTTGGGCGAGAAGACGGCGAACCCGGACCGGCCATTTTGCGTGATTTTGGGCGGGGCGAAGGTGAGCGACAAGATCAAGGTGATTGACTCGCTGCTGGACAAGGCGAACTCGATGATCATCGGCGGGGCGATGGCCTACACTTTCGGCCTGGCGCTGGGCAAGAAGGTGGGCAAGAGCCTGACGGAACCGGACAAGGTTTACCTGGCGCAGGCGGCGATTGAGAAGGCGAAGGCGAAGGGCGTGAAGCTGCTGTTGCCGGTGGACACGTTGATCACGGACAAGCTGGACTTCCCGAACGCGGCGGTGGGCGAGACGAAGATGGTGGACGGGGACATCCCGGATGGCTGGGAGGGTGTGGACATCGGGCCGAAGAGCATCGAATTGTTCAAGGCGGAGATCGCGCAAGCGAAGACGATTTTGTGGAACGGGCCGATGGGGGTGTTTGAAATCAAGGCGTGCAGCAAGGGGACGTTCGCGATTGCGGAGGCGGTGGCGGCGAACCAGGGGGCGACGTCCATCATCGGCGGGGGGGACTCGGTGAAGGCGGTGAAGAAGAGCGGGCAGGCGGGGAAGGTGTCCTTCATCAGCACGGGCGGGGGCGCGAGCCTGGAATTTCTCGAGGGCCAGGTATTGCCGGGGGTGGCGTGCCTGGAGACGGTGGACAAATAAATGTTTTAGCGCAGAGGGTTTTCGTGCTTAGTTTCCCCCAACGAAAAATCCCGGGAATTTGAATTTACGCAAGAACCACGACCAACCCTTCACCACCATGTCAAAAAATCTGCGCAAGTTCCTGATCGCCGGCAATTGGAAGATGCACAAGACCGCGACGGAGGCGGTGGAGCTGGTGCAGCAACTGCACACGGCCATCGGGAAAGAGACGGATGTGACGGTGGCGGTGTGCCCACCGTTCACGTGTTTGGAAAGCGTGGCGCGGGCGCTGGAAGGCTCGACGATCAAACTGGGGGCGCAGAACATGCACCCGGAGGCCTTCGGGGCCTACACGGGAGAGATTTCCGGCGACATGCTGCGGACGCTGTTTGTGACGTATGTGATATTGGGGCACAGCGAGCGGCGGCAGTATTTCGCGGAGACGGACGCGTTCATCAACCGGAAGGTGCTGGCGGCGCTGGAGGCGAATCTGGGGCCGATTTTGTGCGTGGGGGAGACGCTGGCGGAGCGGGAGGCGGGGAAGACTTTGGACGTGGTGAAGCGGCAGATGGAGAATGGCATGTCCGGCGTGGGGGCGCTGCACGCGGAGCGGCTGGTGATCGCGTATGAGCCGGTGTGGGCGATTGGGACGGGGAAGACGGCGACACCGGAAATGGCGCAAGAGGTGCACGGGACAATCCGGCTGCTGCTGAACAGCCAACTGGGTGCGCCGGCGGCCGCGAAGGTGCGGATACTTTACGGGGGCTCGATGAAGCCGGACAATGCCGAGGCGCTGCTGAGGGAGACGGACATTGACGGCGGGCTGGTGGGCGGGGCGTCGCTGGATGCGAAGGGGTTTGTGAAGATTATCCAGGCGGCGCAAAAGCAGGCGAAGCACTAAGAAAAAATCCCGTCACAGGCAGGACCAGGCGGCGAGGGCGAGGGAGGCGAGGAGGAGCAGGGCGGAGAGGGCGCGGGCTTCAGTGCGGGTGAGGAGGAAGAAGTGCATAAAGAAAAGGGGAGAAGAGGCGACTGAGGGGAAATGAAGGAAGCGCGGGAAAAGTGGTGGGTCGGAGGGGACTCGAACCCCTAACCAACGGCTTAAAAGGCCGCTGCTCTACCATTGAGCTACCAACCCGAAATTATTAGTTTATAACGACTTAAAATCGACAGACGAGAGGGTAAATGCGGAAATTTTCACCCCGATATGTAACCCGGTAGATTCGGAGCATGAAGCAGGCCATGCCAGCCCCGTCTCAAGCGAGTTATACACGCGTCGCAGAGTGCTTATGTGGCAACGAATCATCGGGCATCCACTATGCTTTGCTGAAAAAGAACGGCAAGCAAATACGCCGTTCACTCAAAACGGCTGACGGCAAACTGGCGGAACACAAACTTGCTGATTTCAAGTGAAAGGTGGAGCGGCTTGGCCTCGACAAGCTCCGTGCTACGAAAACAGCGCACTGGCGCGCCACAGTCGGGGATGGCTATTTCGGCGTTGCCGGGTATCCGGGATGCGCTATTATCCGAAGGCGTGAGGCGGCGGGATTTTCGCCGCCACGACTTCTCCGCGCATGAGAATTTTGGCACAG
>CAZDAQ010000139.1:5784-8113 GCA_964503425.1 uncultured Opitutales bacterium | reverse complement strand
CCGGACGTTTATGATGTATCCGGAGGGCCGGATCGTTTTGGAAAACAATCATGCGGTGGAGATTCCGCCGGCTTTGCGCGCTCCGGCGGAGACGCCGCCGCCAGTCGTGGTCGAGGCGAGTCCGCCGCCCGTGGCGGTCACAGCGCCATCGGCCAGTCCACCACTTGCGGCGTCAACCCCGGCTCAGCCTGCGCCCACACCGCCGGCCAAGCCGGCGGTTACCGCGGCCCCAGCGGAACCGGCAAAATCCGCGGTTTTGCCCGTCACCACGGCAGTGACTCCCGAGGCGGCCAAATTTGCGGTGCCATCGTGGGTGTGGGTCAGCCTGGTGCTGGCGCTGATTTTGGGCGGCCTGAAATATTGGGATTACCGCTCCAAGAATAAAAGCGCGCCAAGTGCAGAAGCAGCCGGCGGGGAGGCACCGCTGCCGGGGAGTTTGGTAAGGGAGGATGTGCCGGTGGCCTCCGTTGACCCGACGATGCCCTCTGAGATGGTGACGCAGCCTTTGATGGAAGAGCCGCCCCCGGAACCGGAACCCGTGCGCGTGAAAATCGGGTTGCGTCCGGCGTTAGCCGAGGAGGCGCCACCGCCCGAGGCGGGCGAGCCCGTAACCGGGGAAGCACCGCGGTCTTTGCGCCTGACGCGCAAGGCTCCCGGCCCGGCGGCGGGTGATAAAGGCAAAGGTTAGCCGCGCGAGCCGGCTAGCTGGTCCCCGAGAATGGCCGGCGGGGTTTTCGGATTTGCCTTGGGCGGATGATTTTGCGAATTTCAGCGGAGATTGCCAAACTCAGGCCAGCGCGGACAGATTCCGTGCGGGAACATTTTTGCCACGATGCCAGCGCCAGCTTCCAAAATTTTCACGGCCGAGGCCGAACACGAACTCCGCGAGCAACTGAAACGTTGTTCCCCTGAAACCGTGGAGGCCGCGGTGCAGTTCCGCCGGAGCGGGAGCACCGACCAGGTCGGGGTCATCGTGCTGGGGGTCATGGAGCGGTTCGTGGATCCGGACGTGCGCCCGAGGTTGCGCGAGGGCGGCGACGATTTGCGCGTTTTCGACGACCTGGGGATTGATTCACTGACGATGGTGGAGGTGGTGATGATTGTCGAGGAGGTGCTCCAGTTCAAAATCAACAACGAGGAGCTGCGCGACCTGCGAACGCTGGGCGACATCAAGACGTTCATTGACTGTCGGCTGAAGGGACTGCCGCTGCCGGAGCGGCCCACGCATGTGCATGTGGCGGAAATCCTGGCGATCATGCCGCAGCAGCCGCCGTTTCTGTTCGTGCAGGAGGCGACGCTGCGTTCGGACGAGGCACGGGGCACCTATAAAATTGCCGGCGACGAATTTTTCCTGGAGGGGCATTTCAAGAACAACCCGGTGTTCCCGGCGTCCATCATGCTGGAGGCGCTGGGCCAGCTGGCGGTGCTGTTTGTGTTCAAGGCGAAGCGCCCGGAGATCACGGGGCCGGTTTCGCCGGCGCGGGTGTTTTTCACGTCGTGCGACGGCGTGCGCTGCCAGCGGGTGTGCCGGCCGCATGACGTACTGACGCTGGTGGTGAAGCCCAAGCGGATCAAGCATCCGCTGGCAATTTTCCAGGGGCACATCACGTGCGGTTCGGAGCGGGTGGCGTTTGCGGAGGAAATTTGCCTGACGTTTGACTACGCCACCCCAGCGGAACTGGCGGCGCTGGCCGGGCCGGCGACGAGCGCGCCCGTGCCGGGGCCGGAGGCGAAGAATTGAGCGGGGCAACTTTTTCGCGCCGGGCGTTTTTCCTTTTTGCGTTTCCGCCCCAGCGGGTTAGTGTCTGCGCTCTATGGCACAATCGGTTGTGGTTACAGGTGTTGGTTTTATTTGCCCCATTGGGAACGATCAGGCGGCGGTGGTGGAGAGCCTGCGCGGGCTGAAGCACGGGCTGTCCGTCTATCCGCGGTTTGAAAAGCCGGACGTGCCGGTGCGCGTGGCCGGGCTGGTGAAGGAGTTTGATGCCGAGTCCACCGACCCCGAGGACTGGACTTACCCGGCGGCCTACAAAATCAAGCGCGAGGTGGTGCGCGGATTTTCGCCGCATGTACTCTACGGTTACTGCGCGCTGACCCAGGCGGTTGCAGATGCGAAACTGGCGCCCGAGGATATTTCGAATCCGGATACTGGATTATTCACGGCCTCGTCGGGTTCGGCCTCCATGCTGCATCACAATGTCGCGCGAATGCTCAGCCTCGGAATCGCGCGCTGTCCGCCGCTGGGCGTGGTGGCGTCAGTGGTAGGGACACTGAGCTATAATCTGGTGGCGGCGTTCAAGGTGCTGGGGTCGTCGTGCGGGTTTGCGTC
>CAZDAQ010000139.1:2212-5684 GCA_964503425.1 uncultured Opitutales bacterium | reverse complement strand
GCGGCTTTGCGGCGAAGGGCGAGTTCGAGGTAGGCGGCGTCGTAGATCGTGAGGTGGAATTGGCGGGCGAGGGCGGCGGTGTCGGAGGTGGCGCGCTGGGCGGTTTCGGGGTCGGTGGCGACGGGCAGGGCTTGGATGAGTTGGAGGGCTTCGGTGATGTCGGCCTGGGTGGCGCGGCGGCGACGTTCGGCCATGATGAGGCCGTTGGCGACTTCGAGGTGCCAGTGGGCGGGGACAAAGGCGGGCAGGCCGGCTTCGAGGCGTTCGAGCACTTTCAGCGCGGCAGGCGAGCGTTCATCCCTGAGGATGAAGCCAACGGTGATGGAGCCGTCGAGGACGAGGGCTTTCATTAGATGCGGCGGCCGGCGTTAATCAGGTCGCGGGCAGATTCCCCTTTGCCGAGGGAGAGACGCGCGCGCAGGGCACGGAGGCGGTCGAACACTTCGCCGGTGACGGCGGGCGGTTCGGCAGGCACGAGGCGGGCGACCGGGCGGTGATGCTTGGTGATGATGACCTCGCGCCCCTGCGCGACGTAGGCGAGCAACGCGGGGAGGGTGGTCTTGGCCTCGTAGGAGCCGACGGTGCGGGGGATTTTGGTGGAGAGCATGGTTAAATTTAGACTGGTCTTAAGACTAGTCTATGTTTCAAGAACGTCAAGAGCCGTTTCGGAAAGGCATGGGGCTGGCGATAGGTTCTTGGCCCGGGGCGGAGTTCCGGTCTATGTTGTGAGGCCGATGACCAACCACCCGCCACGCCTGCGCCTGGCCTACCTGTTCACGACGTTTCCCGAGGCGTCGGAGACGTTTTTGCAGCGGGAGGTGCGGGCGATGCGGGGGTTGCCGGTGGATTTCGAACTACATTCGTTGTGGGGCGGGGCGGAGAAGTGGGAAGGCTTGCGCGTGGAGCGGTTTCGCGCGGGGCGGTTTTTCACGCTGCTTTGGTGGCTGCCGTATTGGGCGTGGCGGCGTCCGCGGGCGATGTTTGAGGCGGGCGCGGCGCTGGTGCGGCATTCGCCGCCGTCGGGTCTGAACATGCTGGAAAATTTGCTGGGGTTGGGGTTCGCCCTGGCGGAGGCGCACCGCTTTGAGCGGCGGGAGCACCGACCGCATCTGTGCCACGGAGTGTGGGCGACGGGGCCGGCGGCGGCGGCGTGGCTGCTGGAGCGGCTGCTGGGCGTGCCCTACACGATGGGAGCACACGCTTACGATGTTTTCCAAAATGGCGGAGACTGGCTGTTGGAGGACAAGCTGCGGCGGGCGCGGCTGATCCACACGACGACGGAGGCGACACGCGCACGGCTGCTGGAGCGCGGGGCGGAGGCGCGGCGCATCGCGCTGGTGCGCCGGGGGCTGGATGAAATTCCGCCGCTGCCGCGGCGACGCGCACCAGGAAAAACTCTGCGGCTGCTGGCAGTGGGGCGGCTGGTGCCGAAGAAAGGGTTTGCGCGGTTGCTCCGCCTGTTGCGGCACCTGCGCGAGCGCGGGGTGGACTTTGAATGCCGCATCGTGGGCGGCGGCCCATTGGCAGGGGAGTTGCAGGCGCGCGTGCGCGAGTTGGGGTTGTCTAATTGCGTGCGACTGACGGGCGCGTTGGAACACGCCGAGGTGGCTGCATTGCAGTGCGACTGGGCGGACTGTTTTCTTTTCACGGGAGTGATCGCGCCGGACGGGGACCGCGACGGCTTGCCGAATGTGATCCCGGAGGCGATGGCCGCGGGGCTGCCAGTGGTAACCAGCCCGGTGGCGGGGACCATGGAGGCGATTGCGGATGGTGAAACCGGGCTGGTGGCGCCGCTGGAGGACTTGGACGGCTGGCGAGTGGCGATTTTGCGCGCGACGCGCGACGGGGAATTTGCCGAGGCCGTACGCCGGCAGGCCCATGCATGGGTGGCCGAGCATTTTGACGCGCGGCGCAATGCGGCCCAGCTCGCCGAGGCGGTGCGCCATGCGGTGATGGGGCACCGGGGCGACGAAGGCTAGGCCAGGGCGGCGAGGGCGGTGAGGGTGTTCCAATTTCGCACGGTGCCGGAGACGCCGAGGGCGGATTGGAGAAAGAGGTTGGGGTCGGTGTAGCGGCCCCGAATCGGGCGCACGATGCAGAAAGCGGCATCGTGCCGCAGCAGGAGGATTTCCGTTCCGCCGTTGAGGGAGCGGAGGGGCAGGCGGGGTTTTTTGGCCGGCAGGGCGAGAAGGAGGCTGACGTAACCTTTGGCGTCCTTTTCGGTGAGGCCGACGAACGGATCGAGGCGCACGATTTTTTGCAACTGCGCGAGGGGCCGGACGGTGGTTTTGATGGGGGCGCCGGTGAGTTTTTGCAGAAGGCTTTCGATTTGCCGGGCGAGTTGGCTGGAGTCGGCAGCGGTGGAGGCGAAGACGATATTGCCGCTCTGTTTGTAAGTGGAGACGTTGGTGAAGCCCAGCGCGGCGCAGCGGTGGCGGAGGTCCTCCATGCGCACAAGATTGTGGCCGCCGACATTCACGCCCCGGAGGAAAGCGGCGTATTTGACCATGTTGGGGAAAAAAGGCGGCGGAGGGGACGTAGGCAAGCCGCGAAAGCGCCGCCACATAGGGGAAATACAGGAAAACCCGGAGCGCGCCTACAGGGTTTCCCGCCTGCAAATACGGGATAATGCCCCGACACAATGCGGGTTACCCCGATGGGCATTCCTCACGGGAAAGGCGATAATGCCCAACATAACCGCAGGCCACTGCGCCCGCACCACAACCATGAATACGACAACACCACAAGCTTCCCTCCTGTTTCCGGCGCATTTGCCGGAACTGTTCAACTCCCGCAAGGATCGGCTCGCCTTCGAAATAGTGCCGCAAACGGCCACCCGGCAACTGCCCGAGGCGCCGGCGGCGAATGACGGCACGCCAGACAAGGTGAGCGTGGCGGCCTACCGGCGACGGATAGACTTGGGCGGGGAAATTGAGGACATGGGGCCATTCATGCAGGAGGAGGGAGCGGCGGCGGCCAAGCCGAGCGGGTTCAATGAAGCGGAACCGCTGACGCGCACGGCGGTGGAGCTGGGGCCGGTGTTGCGGCTGGCGGCGTGGATCGCGGGGCCGAAGGCCGCGAGCAAGGAAGTCCAATTGCACCTGGATGTGCCGGAGACGGATCTCCAGGCGTATTGCGACGGAATCCAGATGCAGCGGGTGGCGGAAAGCCTGCTGATCAATGCGATCAAGTTTTCGCCGCGGGGCTCGGCAATCACACTGTCGGCCCGCCACGAGGCGGGTTTGATTCGCGTGTGGGTGGAGGACGCGGGGCCGGGCATAAGGATCACCGAGCAGCCGAAGGTTTTCCAGCCGCACACCCACACGGCGGACGAGGTGCTGGAGAGGGAGGACAGCGGCGCGCTGGCCCTGATGAACTGCCGGCGAATTGTGCAGGCGCACCACGGCCTGATCATGATGCACAACCTGGATCCGCATGGCGCGCATTTTGAGTTTTGCCTGCCGGCGGTGGC
>CAZDAQ010000139.1:0-2112 GCA_964503425.1 uncultured Opitutales bacterium | reverse complement strand
CTGGTGACGGCCTTGACGTAGCCGGCGCGGATGACGAAGTCGCCAAAGGATTCGCCGGACAGTTTCTCCGCCGCGTAGCGCTGGAGAATGGGGGTGAGCTCGGCGACGATTTGCTCGTTGGTGATGGATTCCTTGTAGAGCTTGTTGAGCCGCGAGCCGTTATGCGCCGCGCCGAGGTAGAGGTTGTATTTTCCGGGGACTTTGCCGACGAGGCCGATTTCGCCCAGGTAGGGGCGGGCACAGCCGTTGGGGCAGCCGGAGGAGCGGATGTGAATGGAGGACGCAGCGAGGCCGGCGGCGCGGACAACCTTGTCGAGCTCGTCCACGAGGTTGGGGAGGTTGCGCTCGCTTTCGGCGAGGGCGAGGCCGCAGGTGGGGAGGGCGACGCAGGCCATGCCGCCGAGGCGCAGGCCGGTGACAGTGTCGGAAGTGTGGGCGAGGCCGTATTGCTGGAGAAGAGACTCTATTAGAGGGCGCTTGGCCGGGGAGACGGAGGCGATGATGAGGTTTTGGTTGGCAGTGAGGCGGAAGTCGCCGTCGTGGATTTTGGCGATTTCGCGCAGGCCTTCCTTTTGCGGACCGCGCAGACGACCGCCCTCGATAAAGAGAGTGAGGTGGGCCTTGCCATCGGTGCCTTCGACCCAGCCGTAGCGGTCACCATTGTCGGCAAAAGTGAACGGGCGGGCGGGCTGAAGCTTGTAGCCGAGGCGGGACTCGACCTCGCCGCGGAACCAGTCGAGGCCGCGATCCTGGATGGTGTATTTGAGGCGGGCGTGCTTGCGCTCGGAGCGGTCGCCAAAATCGCGCTGGACGAGGACGACCTTCTCGGCGACGTCCACGGCCTGGCCGGGCGTGCAAAAACCGAGGACATCGGCGAGGCGCGGGTAAGTGGCCTTGTTGCCGTGGGACTGGCCCATGCCGCCGCCGACGGTGACGTTGAAGCCGGCGAGTTTACCGCCCTCGGCGATGGCGATGTAGGCGAGGTCCTGCGAATAGATGTCAACGTCGTTGCTCGGGGGAATGGCGATGCCGATTTTGAATTTACGCGGGAGGTAGTGCTTGCCGTAAATAGGTTCGACGGCGTCGGGGCCGGAGTCCTCGTCGCCCGAGCCGGTGTCGCCGCCGGCGACGCGCTGGCCGTCGAGCCAGATTTCGTGGTAGGCAGGGGTGCGGGGGGAGAGGTGGGCGCTGATTTTGCGGGCGTAGTCGAGCACCTCGGCATGGAGGGCGGAGACGAAGGGGTTGGGGTTGGACATGACGTTGCGGTTGACGTCGCCGCAGGCGGCGAGGGTGTCGAGCAGGGCGTCGTTGACCTCCTTGATGCTGGGCTTGAGGTGGGCCTTGAGGATGCCGTGAAGCTGGAAGGCCTGGCGGGTGGTGAGCTTGATGGTGCCGTTGGCGTGCTGGTCGGCGATGCGGTCAATCTCGAGCCACTGGGCGGGGGTGCAGACGCCACCGGGAACGCGGACGCGGATCATGAAGATGAAGGCTTTTTCGAGCTTTTGCTTGCGGCGCTCGTTACGGAGGTCGCGGTCGTCCTGCTGGTAGGAGCCGTGGAATTTGAGCAGCTGGGTGTCGTCCTCGGAAATGGCGCCCGTGGAAGTGTCGGCCAAGCCGGCGAGGATAGTGCCGCGCAGGTAGTGGCTGGCCTCTTTGATAGCCTCGTTTTTGGAGGGCTCTTTGACGGGAGGGGCGGATGACGGCGCGCTGGTGGTGGTGGCGTCGGAACTCATGGAAGATGGAAGGAATGCAGAATTAAGAACGCAGAATGCGGAATGCAAAAAAAGAAAGAGGAGGGAGGGTGCTGGGAATAGCCTAGCTCGACAATCGCAAAAGTGAAGGGGTTAATCTATGGTTCACAAGGTAAGATAGTCAAGTAAATAGATTGGGGGGTGGGCGGGAGGGGGTTGGAGGAAATAAAAGAGGTTGGATTTGGTTGGACTAGGTGCGACTAGGTTGGACTGGCTTTGATGGGGAAGGACTTAGGGATGGAGGTGAAAACATGGATTGGGGGGAGGGGCAAGCCCATGGCGGTATTTGGGGGATGTATGGGTGGGCGGAACGAGGAAGCCAGGAAACGGGATTTGAAGATGGGAGGAGTGTAGCAGGTTT
>CAZDAQ010000138.1:1474-8126 GCA_964503425.1 uncultured Opitutales bacterium | reverse complement strand
CCACCGCCAACCCCACCGCCCGCCACGGGTTGTGCTTGATCGCCCGCTCCGTCACGTGCAGGCCCGACTTGATCTGCTCCTGCGCTGCCAGCGCGTTCTCCTTCAGCGCGTCCACCGACTCCCGCAGCTTGTGCACCAGCGCCTTCGCCTCTTCGCCCACCGCGCTGTGCGACATCCGGTCCATGATGGAACTCGCCTCCGCCGCCACCGCGTGGTGCCGCGTCGCGTGATCGTGATTGGTCCGGTGCGTGTCGTGTCGAATTGCCGTAGTCATAAATTTCCTGTTATTGGTTGGTTGGTTTTTGATTCTGTTTTCTAAAGTAAATTTCCCCGGCGCGCCTAGTTTCGCGATCCCCGCGCCAATCCCGCCACTCCGCCCAGCGTCAGCACCACCCCCGCGCCTATCAGCCAAATCGTCTTGTCCGTCGGCGCGCCATTGAACGTGCGGGACACACTCGAACTAAACGAGTCGGAAGCCTCAAAACCCCAGACAAGTAATACAATGCCCACAATGAGCAGTCCCAGTGCCATGCCGCGATTCATGATGTTTGCGTTGGTTGAAGTTTGGTCGCTGTTGTTGCCGGCTCGAAAAGCGCTGCCGCCCCGTGCCCCTTCACTTCCCCAGCATCTTTAAAACGATGAAAATGACGATCGCCCCGCCCAGGCCTCCGCCGCACAGATAGTATAAAAACGCCCACCCCGCGGCGGCCATCGGTAAAATTACTGCGAGCGTCATCATGGTTTTAGAATTTTCGGTTAATCGTTAATCGCCTCGCGCCTCCTGCGCTCCGGCTCTTTCTCCCCGCAACCTACCACCGATTCCCCCGTTGTCCACCCGCCCGCCGTCTTTTTCCGTAAATAAAAAGTCAAACCCCGCCCCTCCCCGCTCTTGGCTCTTTGCTCCCCGCTTCCCTTTCCCCCTTTCTTCCCTCTTCTTCTTCCTCCAACCTCCGCGCTCCCTGCTCCCTGCTCCTCCTTTCCCCCGTTTCTTTCGCTCGCCCCCCGCCCCTCTTTCCCTCTTTATTTAGTCATTCGCATTTCCCTCCTCTCTTTTCTCCCCGCCACTTTTCTTACCTCCCCTTTCATTTTATCCTTCGAATTTTAGAATTTAAAATTTTCCGCCCCCATGCTCCCCCCCCTCCCCGACGGCCCCGGCCTCCTCTTCGTCCTCTCCGGCCCCGCCGGCTCCGGCAAAACCACCCTTTGCGACCAGCTCCTCGCCGCCGCTCCCCGCGCCCGCCGCCTCGTCACCTGCACCTCCCGCCCCCCCCGCCCCGGCGAGCGCGACGGCCTCGACTACCACTTCCTCGCCCCCGCCCAGTTCGAAGCCGCCCTCGCCGCCGGCGAATTCTTCGAACACGCCCGCGTCCACAACCACCTCTACGGCTCCCGCAAGCGCGACCTCCTCGCCCTCCTCGACCAATCCCACGACATCCTCTTCAACATCGACGTCCAGGGCGCCGCCGCCCTCCGCGCCACTCTGCTGGACAGCAGAGCCGCCGACCCCAACCTCGCCCACCGCCTCGTCACCGTCTTCCTCTACCCCCCGCCCCTCGACCAGCTCCGCGCCCGCCTCCTCGCCCGCAATCAGGACGCCCCCGCCGAAATCGAACGCCGCCTCCAAAACGCCGCCGCTGAAATCGCCCGCTGGCCCGAGTTCGACTACCTCCTCCCCTCCGGCACCCGCGCCGACGACCTCCAGCGCCTCCTCGCCCTCTACATCGCCGAACGCCTCAAAACCCGCCCCGGCTCCACCCCGCCCGCCGCCTGACCCTGATCCCGCCCCTCCGTATTTTTCCGAACCGATTTCCTCATTAGTGGCTCTGCTGGCCAGCAGAGTGGCCATTCAGGGATAAAATCCTTCCTCTTTTCTTTGCGCTCTTCGCGTGCTTCTGTTCAAAAACTTCTCCTCTTCCCTTAGCCCCTCCGCTAAAGCCCTCGCAACCCAAGCCACCTCCGCCCTCAAATCCCTCGGCTTCTAGCCTCACGCCCGCTTTCGCTGATTAGCCCTTATCATTTCGCGTTTAGTCCACCCATCCGCGGTTCCGCTCCAAGCCGCGCGTTTCATTGAGCAAGTGCCGGCAACACCGCCCTTGCGCATTCGCTATCGTAAAGTATCCTACTTTTGCGCGCACCGGCCCTGCCTCCCGATGAAACCCCTCGCTCCATTGCTCGCCCTCCTGCTCCTCCCCTACGCCCTCGCGCTGGCGCAAGTCCCACCCACCCCGCACCCCGCGCCCTTCACCGTCGAGCAGGCTACCCAAATCCTCAAGGATAACCAAAACCCGCGGCAAATCTTCCCGATTTTTGAGGCCGCCGCCAGTAACTCCACCATCCGCAAGCTGGTTAGCGACTACCTCAACCAGCCTAAGCCGCTCGGAGCTTATCTTGACGCCAATTGGCCGGGAAAGGGCGAAAATATAAATTACGATCCCTTCGGCACAAACCCGCCTCCACCCTATGATGAGCTGTTCGCTATCTGGACTGCGAATGATGACCCGCAGATCTTTGACCTGCTTAAGCAGATGAATGAATCATCTCTTGGCCTTCACCTCCCGCTCGCATTCTACGCCAAACACCTTCAGCCCGGCAGCGCCAACGAGTCACGTTACTTTGACTACCTTCACCATACCATGTTTGACCTTCGCTACCTGTATCGAATGGATGCCAATCACCAGCGGGTTTATGGCGGAATCCTTAACACTAAAACCGGCGCGGTTAAGTCCTGGCTTTCACCTGAAGTCGCGGCCAACCCCCAAAACCAATTGTCCCCCAGCTTTCCGATTGTTTCCCCAACGGATATCCCGGTCGTGCTTTCCTGCGACTCCGACAAAGCCGCCGCTTTCCTCGATACCTTGATCTTTGATGACGACGTCTTCGATCGCGGCAGTCCCTGGCTTTTTCAGTCAACGATGGCCCTCAACCCTTCTCAGCAATTGCGCTATTTCCGCTACCGCCCAAATGTCATTACCCTCTACCATAAGCTTCTGCTCGACCCCAAGGTCACCGGAAAAATCAATGTTATCTACGACCTTTTACTGCCACCCGATCAGCATCGCGTCCAGTCCGAAGATGGCCCTCCTATGCTTGCCGACGCTTCCCCCGCCGCCTACCCGGAGCTTTTGGCCTTCATCGCGGACGCCCAAAAAATGGACCTGCCGCCACAAGCCATCAAAGTGCTGAAAGATGCCAAGGCCACCATCCTCGACCTCCTCCAGAAAAAATCTCTTCCCGTCCCCGCGCTCCCACACCCGCAGTTTGTTTACCCGCCCCCCATGGTCTCCACCGTTCTGTCGCTCCACCCCCTCACTTCTGCTCAGGCCGTCCGCATCCTCCAAAACCCCGGTGACCCCGTTGACCTGTATCACGCGTTCCAGGTCACTGCTACCGACCCCGCCACTCGCTCCGCGTTGCTCAGCTTCCTAGCCACCTGGAAACCCTCTACTGACTTTTTCCAGCGCCTGCTGGCCTCCGTTCCTCATCCTCCGTATTCGGATGGACCACATACCGAATACGCGGAATACGAGATCAACCTCCAATTCCTCCAAAACCTTGTTGCTTCCCTAGCAACCAGCAGTGATCCCGGCACGTTTGACGTTTTCCTCCGGCTTTTGGACAGCGAACCGCTACAGACCTCCGCTCTCCTCGAAGCCTTTGCCCATTCTGTCCCTCCGGGCACCCCCATGGAATCGCTTTTCCTCGCCTACTTGCTCAAAGAAAGACCTGACCTTGATGAAACCATGGCCGCCATTTCCATCCTTTATGGCATGGATTCTCCCGCCGCCACTGCCGCCCTTGATAAATTTTTCAGCACTTATGAATTTCCCAATGTCGCCTACGCCATCGACGGCCGGCTACTATATATTCGCTATGCACCGCGCGGCATCCATCTCTACGAGTGCCTTCTTGCCAACCCTCACTTTGCGAACAAATCCGCCATTGTTGAAGGCTTCTTCAGAAATATCTACTCCGGTGATGACGGAGGTCCTGAAGGCATGACATTGCGTGACGCCAATTACAGCGTTTACCCCAAACTTCACGCCTTTGTCGCAGAAGCCGAAAAACTGCCCTTGTCCCCGGAAGCGCAACAAGACCTTGCTTCATTTAAGTCCGAGCTAAACGATCTCGAATCCCTGGCCACTCAACCGCCCGTTGTTCTCGGCGCGGTTGAAATGAATTACCCCTTCCCGCCGCCTCCGCCACCTTCACCCCCGCCCGCCCGTCCACCTGCACATCCAGCTCCCGTCACCCCCGCCAGCCCGCCAAACTAAGCCCTCAAATCCCTCGGCTTCTAATCCCGAGATGTCTCGCTTCAGTTAATTTCCCTCACCGCAACCCAAACGTCTCCGCGTGAAACTTAATCGCCGAACGCACGTCCGCCAGTGCCGCCTCATAAGTCTCCCCCTGCCCGACAACCACGCCCTTCACTCCCACCGGATAAGCCACATACCCATCCGCATGGCGCTCCACCACAATCTTGATACTCTTCATAAAGTCATTGTGCCCAAAAAATCTCCCCGCCGCAAGCGCTCTCTGCTCCCCGCACTTCTCTACCCCACTTGCAACGCCGCCCGCACCACCCGCTGCGCATCCGGCAACTGCAACTTCTCCAGCGGCATCGAGTAAATCTCCGGCGCATCCAGCGCCGACACCCGCTTCACCGGCGCGTCCAAATCATCGAACGCCTCCGACTGGATGATGTGCGAAATCTGCGCCCCTACCCCGCAGAACGGCTTGTTCTCCTCCACCAGCAGCGCCCGGTGCGTCTTCCGCACCGACGCCAGAATCGTCTCCACATCCAGCGGCCGGATCGTCCGCAAGTCCACCACCTCCACGCTCACATCATGTTCCGCCTGCAAAATTTCCGCCGCCTTGAGCGAGGTCATTACCGCCCGCCCGTGCGCGATGATCGTCAAATCCTTCCCCACCCGCTTCACGTCCGCCTTCCCCAGCGGGATCACATACTCCTCCGCCGGCACCTCGCCCCGGTCGTTGTATAAAATCGTGTTCTCCATCACATACACCGGGTCGTTGTCCCGGATCGCCGCCTTCATCAAGCCCTTCGCGTCATACGGCGTCGCCGGGCACACCACCTTCAGCCCCGGCGTGTTCGCGATGAAATTCTCCGGCGTGTGCGAGTGCGTCGCCCCCACGTTCGTCCCCCCGTTCGCCGGCCCGCGGATCACAATCGGCACGTTGATCAACCCGCCAGACATGTAGCGCACGCTCGCCGCGTTGTTGAACACCTGGTCAAACGCCACGTAGCTGAACGACCAGAACATCAACTCCATCACCGGACGAATCCCCAGCATCGACGCCCCGATCCCCAGCCCGATGAACCCCGCCTCGCTGATTGGCGTGTCCACAATCCGCTTCGGCCCGTATTTCTCCAGCAACCCCTCCGTCACCTTGTAGGCCCCGTTGAACTGCGCCACCTCCTCGCCCATGATCACCACATTCGGGTCCCGCGCCAGCTCCTCGTCCATCGCATGCCGCAGCGCCTCCCGGTAGGAGATGATCGGCATCGTCGCCTCCGTCTTCTCCCCCTGTAACCACGCCTGCAGCTTCGCGTTGTAGGTAATGACCGGCATAGGATGAAGCCCGATTGAATAAGGCTATTTTCCCGGCTCTGTCAGCACTTTAATGATGTGCCGCGCCAGTTGCTCGTTGACCTCTGCGTGCCGCGGCACCGGCTGGCAGGCCTTCGTCAGCGGATTCTGCCACCAGTCATGATTTCCCCCATGCCGCAGCAGGTGGCATCCCTCCTTCCGCAGCCGCTTCTCCAATTCGCGCTTTTTCACGCCACCACCAATTGGGCTGCGCGGCGGATGTGCGGAATCTCGCCGCTGGTTACCTCCCGGTAAAGGTCTCCCAGGTTCGCCTTCAATTCCGCCAGGCTCTTCCCCTGCGTCCAATAATCCGGATACTCCTCAAAATAGCCCAGCCATTCCTCCCCCTGCTGCCAGTAAATGTAACGCGGATGCTTCATCCCCTGGAATCTAACGCTTCTACCCCAGGAATCAAATCCATATTCCTCCTCCGCCGCTCTCGGCTCCACGCCCCTCCTCTTCCATTCACTTCTGCTTCACCAGCGTCGCCGCCCCCTTGATCGTCCCCGCGCTCACCTGATACGTGTAATTCACAATCAACGTCGTGTTCCCCACCAGCGTCAAACTCCCCTTGAACGGCACCCCGAACGTCAGCGACTCCGCCGTAAACGCCCCCGTCCCCGCCACATACCCCACCGTCACGTCCCCCTGCACCTTGTTCGCCGGCGCTGTCGCCGCCCGCGTTATCATCGTCCCGTCCGCGAACACCGCCACGTATAACGTCGCCTTGCTCGCGCTCTTCCCCGGCTGGCTCTCGATCACCGTCCCCAAATACATCCCCGCATAGTGCGACCCCGCCGGCGCCGCCGCCGCCCACGCCCACACCGCGGCCAGTCCCATCCCCAGCACACAAAAAATTATCCGCTTCCAGTTCATTGTAAAAATCTCCTGCGTCGCGCGCTCTCGGGGTTGTCTCTCTCGCACTTCGTAAAAAACCTCTCCCATCCTTAGCTCCTTTTCCCCGCCCTGTCCATTCCCTTCCTTCCCTCAAAACCCTTCTCCGCGTTAAAATCCACTCCTTCCCTTTTGCTTCTTTTGCGTTT
>CAZDAQ010000138.1:0-1374 GCA_964503425.1 uncultured Opitutales bacterium | reverse complement strand
CGGCAGCTTAAGAATCTTGTTCGCCGCCCTCAGCCCCGTCAGATACGCCGCCCGCGTGTTCCCCGGGAAAAGGCTCGTCGTCCCGTCCCCCGCGAAAAACAGCGTGTCCCCCACCGGCTCGCCCAGCGTGTCAAAATCCTCCGCCGTCGCCCCCGGCGCCACGCTCGGATACGTCCCCAGCGCATACGGATCCCGGATCCACGTGGACCGCGCTTGCGCCACCGGCCGCAGCGTCTTTTTGCCGTACATCCGCTGCAGTATCCCCAGCGCCGCCTCCACCATCTCCGGCTCCGTCAGCAAATCCATGGCTCTCGCCAAATCCGCGTTCAGAAACGCCATCAGCACCGGCTGCTTCAAAAACGGCGCCACATTGAACCAGTTCACCCACGGCTCCGCCGGTTGCGACAGCCGGAACAGCCACGTCGGGTGCGGTTGCAGCTCCGACGCCGGCTCCCAAAACACCCGCGGAAATTTCAGGTAGAGCTTGATCGTCGCCGCAAAATTCATCCGTTTCAGCGCGTCCGTCTTCTCCGCCGGCAGCCCTGGGTGGAACCGGATCTTCCCCGCCTTCAGCACCCCGATCGGCGCCGTCACCACCACCCGCTTCGCCTGGAACACCCCCCGGTTCGTCCCCACCGTCACCCCGTTCGCATCGTACGTGATGTCCTTCACCACCGTGTTGCGCCGGATGTCCAGCTCCCGCGCCAATATCCGCGGCACCTCGTCAAACCCGTTCGCAAACAGCCGATCCGCCGGCCCCACAAAGTTCGCGTCCAACCCGTATTCATATAGCGAAATCTTGTCCAGTTCCGCCCCCGCCCCCAGTTTGAACAGCGTGTTCATCGGCGTGTTTATCCCCAAAATCTCGTCCGGCGTGAACGGCGGGTCCCGCGTCGCCAGCACCTCGTCATACGCCTCCTGCACCCCCGTGTCCGGAAACCCTCCCCCCTCCCGCTCCGCCGCGTAGGCATTTATCCCGCTCAACGTTTCCGCAAAATTCCCCGCCAGCGCCGCCGCCTCCGTCACGTCCAGCACCTCTCCGTTGTCCCGGATGAAAACCGAGTTCGCGTAAGGCGTGTCCACCGTCTTCAGCCCCAGCCGCTGCACCAGCGGATAAATTGGATTATCAATATAATCGTGGATCCATGTCGCCCCCAAATCCACCGGCGGCCCGCCCCACGTTCGGTCCGTGTTCAACCGCCCGCCCAGCCGCGTCCGCGCCTCCAGCACCACCACCCGCTTCCCGCTGTCCCGCAGTTTCTTCGCCGCCGTTATCCCCGCCCGCCCCCCCCCCCCCCCCCGCACAACCCCAAACCGCCGCGGGACCGCCGATCGCAAATCCGGGAACCCCCCCGGCCCCCACACCCCCCCCCC
>CAZDAQ010000137.1:0-8165 GCA_964503425.1 uncultured Opitutales bacterium | reverse complement strand
CTGGGGCCGGCACCGGCCGAGGAACCGGACGAGTACACGAAACCCTCACTGATGAATGTGCTGGGTCTCGACATGGTGCACGACCACAACGATACGCCGGAAGCGGCGGCGACGCCGGACGCGGGCGCCGCGGGGAACACGACGGGGGCGCCGGACGCAACGGGCGCGCAGAACACGACGGCAGTGCCGGACACCGTGGCGGACAACACGACGCTATTTCTAAACCGGACGCACACCGGGCCGTGGGTGGGGAGCGGGCTGGCGGTGATTTCGTCCGGGGAATGGGGGGCGCGGGAGCAGCGCGGATTGATGTTCCTGCTGGAGACAATACATCACCTGGAGAGCGGGTCAAAGGCGGCGGCGGTTTTCGACAAGCAGGTGGCGGAGCCGTGGGCGCAAGAACTGCGGCTGGGGCCGTTGCTGAATGTTTACCTGGCGACGAACCAGGCGCAATACACGGCGGCGATGGCGGGGGCGAGCGCGTTGATCGTCGCGCATCCGGAATGGGTAACGGCGGCCAACTGGCAGGAATGCCGCGAGGGGCGGCCACCGTGGAAATACGCGCCGGGGATAGCGGATTACGCGACGTGGTTCAGTCCGCTGATACCGACGGGCACGACTTACGACGCCTATCACCGGACGATTTTACCCGAGCTGAAGAACGCGAAGCCGGAGGTGTTCGACCCGTGGATCAAACTGGCGCCGGACGACGCGAATATTCCGCTGGCGCAGTTGAACGCGGAAACGGGCGGCAAGCCGACGCCGGAGGCGTTGCGGGCGGCGCTGGGGGCGGCGGCGGAATACAGCGTGCCGTTCGGCCGGCTGGTGGCGGATGCCTGCAAGGACGACATGGCGGCCTACCAGAAGGCGATGGAGCCCGTGTGCGAGCTGAATTCCAGCTATTACCTGATGGAGGGGCGCGTGCTGTTGGAGCACGGCATGGAGGAGCAGGCGGCGGCGGCGTATCAAAAGGCGGTGGATCATTTTGACGATAATCCGTGGGAGGTGGCCAACGAGGTGGATTTTCTGGTGAACTATTATTACGACCATGGGAAGCAGGATGCGGCGTTGAAAATCGCGCAGCAGGCGGCGGACACGCATTCGATGGACGGGCTGTTGGTGTTGGGGCGGCTGGATGCGCGCATGGGGAATTTCACGGAGGCGGTGAAGCTGGCGCAGGAGTCCGACCAGCAAGTAAAGGGCGCTGCCGGCGGAAGGCTGATGATCTATAATGCGTGGGCCAGCCAGACGAGCGACGAAAAGGTGAAACGCCAGGCGGACAAGCTATGGGGGGAACTGTTTCCCAAGAGCAAGCAGGTGGTGACGCTGGAGGATTTCGCCAAGGCGGGCGCGCCGGCGGACGGGGTGGAATTGACGGACGCTGGGTATCATCCGCTGAACGCGGGGATGCAGAAAGGGGACGAGATCGTGGCGATCAACGGGCGGCGGGCGCACAATTTGCGGGATGCGAACCTGCTGCTCTGCCTCGGGATATCGCGGGACTACCAAGTGATTTTCTGGCGGGACGGGCAGTATTATGAAAAGACGGTGCATTTGCCTTCGCGGCAGGATGGCTGGCAACTGGGGATGAGCCTGAAGAGTTTCAAAACCAAGGGCGGGGCGTGAGCGGCGGAGAAAATGAAAACTGGAAACGGGGCGGGTGGGGCGCTACTGTCGGCGGCGCATGAGTGATCCCTGGGAATTGTTGAAGCTGGTGGCGGACCCGACGCGGTTGCGTCTGGTGTGTTTGCTGGCGCGGGAGGAATTGTCGGTGGCGGAGCTGCAGGAGATATTGGGGATGGGGCAGTCGCGCATCTCGTCGCACCTGGCGTTGCTGCGGCAGGGGGGGCTGGTGGCGGACCGGAAGGAGGGAAAGAAGAGTTTTTACGCGTTCAACGCGGAGCTGCCGGAGGGGCAGAGACAACTGGTGGAGTCGGCGACGGCGGCGGTGGCGGACCGGACGGCGGTGAAGGAGGACCGGGCGAATTTGCAGCGGATTTTGGACAAGCGGCGGCGGCAGGCGGAGGAGTATTTCAACACGGTGGCGGGACGGCTGGGGAAGAATTACTGCCCGGGGCGGTCATGGGAGGCGATCGGGCATTTGCTGCTGCGGCTGGTGCCGGCAATCCGGATTGCGGACCTCGGGGCGGGGGAAGGGGTGCTCTCGCAACTGCTGGCGCGGCACGCGGAGTTTGTGCACTGCATTGATAATGCGCCGAAGATGGTGGAGGTGGGGAGCGAACTGGCGAAGCGGCACGGGATCGCGAATTTGGAATACAAGCTGGGGGACATCGAGGACGTGCCGCTGGCCACAGGGAGCGTGCAACTGGCGCTGTTGAGTCAGGCGCTGCACCATGCGGAGCATCCGCCGAAGGCGCTGGCGGAGGCTTACCGGATTTTAAAGCCGGGAGGGATGGTGCTGATTTTGGATTTGAAGGAGCACAACTTTGAGAAGGCGCACGAGTTGTATGCGGACCGGTGGCTGGGGTTCACGGAAAACTCGCTGTATCAGTGGCTGCGGAAGGCGGGGTTCGCGCAGGTGGAGGTGGGGGTGGTGGCGCGGGAGGCGGAGGAGCCGCACTTTGAGACGCTGCTGGCGAGTGGAGTGAAGAAGTGAGGGAAGGGAAAATGGAAGATGGAAAAAGTTTCAGAGGGATTTTTCCCAGGCGGCGAGGGCGGTGCGGGTGGCGGCGAGGTGGGCGGCAATACGGGTGTCGAGGGGCTGGGCGGAGGGGGCTTCGAGGGTGAGGTTGTGGTGGGTGTGCTGGAGGGCGAGGAGCATGGCTTCGGCGTATTGGGGGCGGTCGGCGAGCTCGGCAATGGGGCGGGTAATGAGGCCATTGGTGGCGTCCATGCCTTCGATGACGGGGGAGCGGTCTATGCCGCAGATGGGTTCGACGGCGGCGAGGACGGTGTGGCCGATGAGGGGATGCGGGGTTTGGTTGAGTTCGTAGAGGTAAAAGCCCGAGGATTCCCAGTCTTCGTGGAGGCAGAGGCAGAGGGCGTAGTCGCCGCGGCCGGCGAATTTTTCACGCGCGAGGAAGGCGAGGTGCTGGCGGGCTTCGGGAGTGAGGCCGTGGCGGTAATCGCGGTTGACGTCGAGGCCGTCGGGGTTTTCGCGGGTTTTGCGGAGGAGGCCGCCGGGGTTGATGACGGGGAAGAGGAGCCAGTTAAAGCGGTCGGAGAAATAGCGGGAGCGGAGGAGTTCGAGGAGGGCGAGGGGGCCGGCGGGTTCGTCGCCGTGGGTGCCGGAGGAGAGGTAGAGGGTGGGGGCGTTAGGCGCAGTGGCGGGGCGGCGCAGGAGGAGTAGCGGATGGCCGGCGGCTTCGCCATAGGACTCGATGGTGAAGCCCGCGATGGCGGCGGCGAGCGGGAGGTCGGCGTAGAAGCGCGGGACGTCGAGGGCGGGGCCGAGGTAGGGCATGGGTGGGAAATTAAAAATTAAAAATGCAAAAACAGACAGGAGGGAATGGAAAAGAGGGGGAGAAAATGTTGAATCCAGCATGCAGAATTCAGAAAAATTGCAATGACGCCAGCAGGATTCAGACAACGCGGGAACAAGCGGGGGGTTTTGAGGGTTGTAGGAAAGGATTGGGCGAGGGTGCGATTTCGCGCTTTTCGGACGAGGGCTGGGCTGACACAGTGGAGGTTTATGATGAAAACAATGGCAACGCGATTGGGAGGTTGGGGCGTCGCGAGGCGACGGCAACATGGTCGGGGCGCAGAAGGGGTGGTTTTTGCGGGGATGCTGCTGCTGGCGGCGGGCGCGCGCGGGGGGATTGAGCCGGCGAATTTTAATCCGGCGGTGAAGCCGCAGGATGATTTTTACCAGTATGCAGACGGGGGATGGCTGAAGGCGAATCCGATTCCGGCGGATTACGCGGCATGGGGGGCGTTCAACGAGGTGGACGAGCGGACAAAGGCGAATTTACACAGCATTCTGGAGCGCGTGGGGGCGCCGGGCGGAAAGCGCACGCAGATTGAGCAGCAGGTGGGGGATTTTTATGCGAGCGGGATGGATGAGGCGGCGATTGAGACGGCGGGGGTGACGCCGTTGCAGCCGGAGTTGGACCGGATCGCGGCGGTCCAGACGCGGGAGGACGTGCAGGCAGCGATCGCGCATTTGCAGCGGATTGGGGTGAACGCGGGTTTTGGATTCGGCTCGGAGCAGGATCCGGGCAACAGCACGATGATGATCGCCGGGGCCGGGCAGGGCGGCCTGGGCCTGCCGGACCGGGATTATTATTTTCGCACGGACGACAAGTCGAAGCTGCTGCGGGAGCAGTATGTGGCGCATGTGACGAAGATGCTGGAACTGGCGGGGGACGCGCCGGAGACGGCGGCGGCAGAGGCGCAGGCGGTGATGCGGATCGAGACGGCGCTGGCGGGGGGATCGAAGAAGCGGGCGGAGTTGCGCGACCCGGTGGCGAATTACCACAAGATGCCGGTGGCGGAGGCGCAAAAGCTGACGCCGAATTTTGACTGGGCGGCCTACTTGAAGGCGGTCGGCGCGGGGAACGTGACGGAGATGGATGTCGGGCAGCCGGAGTTTTTCCAGAACCTGGATTTGCAACTGGCGGTGACGGCGGTGGAGGATTGGCAGGCGTATCTGCGGTGGCATTTGCTGAGTTCGGCAGCGCCGTATTTGAGCAGCGCGTTCGTGGACGAGGATTTTGATTTCAACGGGCATACGCTAAGCGGGGCAACGGCGCTGCATGATAGGTGGAAGCGGGTGCTGGCGGCGGAGAACGGCCAACTGGGCGAGGCGCTGGGGCAGTTGTATGTGGCGGAGTTTTTCCCGCCGGAGTCGAAGGCGCGGATGCTGAAGCTGGTGGGGAACGTGCGGGCGGCGCTGCACGACCGACTGGAGACGCTGGAGTGGATGGACGAGGCGACGCGGGCAGAGGCGTTGAAGAAGCAGGCGGCTTTCGGCGTGAAGATCGGCTATCCGGACAAGTGGATTGACTACAGCAAGCTGAAGGTGGACCGGGGGCCATACGTGCTGAACGAATTACGGGCGCGGGAATTCAACTGGCAGCGGGACATGGCGAAGATTGGCAAGCCGAAGGACCGGCTGGAGTGGGGGATGAGCCCGCAGACGGTGAACGCCTACAACGATCCGACGATGAACGAGATCGTGTTTCCGGCGGCGATTTTGCAGCCGCCGTTTTTCGACCCGAAGGCGGATGACGCGGTGAACTATGGCGGGATCGGGGCGGTAATCGGGCACGAGATGACGCACAGTTACGACGACAGCGGACGGAAGTTCGGACCGGACGGGAACCTGAAGGACTGGTGGACGCCGGAGAGCCTGGCGCGGTTCAAGGAGCGGTCGGCGGGGATCGTGAAGCAGTTTGACGGGTATGTGGCGGTGGATGACGTGCACATCAACGGGAATTTGACGCAGGGGGAGAACATCGCGGACCTGGGCGGGGTGAAACTGGCCTACGCGGCGCTGGAAAAGGCGTTGGGGAACGCGCCGCGGGAGAAGATTGACGGGTTTACGCCGGAGCAGCGGTTTTTCCTGAGCTGGGCGGCGGTGTGGCGGGACAACCAGCGGCCGGAGTCGGCACGGATGCAGACGCTGACGAATGAGCATTCGGTGGCGCCGTTCCGGGTAAACGGGCCGCTGTCGAACCTGCCGGAGTTTTACCAGGCGTTTGACGTGCCGGCGGGGGCGCCGATGTGGCGGGCGCCGGCGGAGCGGGTGAACATTTGGTAGCTGGCGGCGGGTATTTACGGCTTTTCCTTTGGGGGCGGGCATGACAGAGTAATCGTTTCGCCCATGAGTGAAACCAAAGTCAGAGTCCGATTTGCGCCGAGCCCGACGGGATTTTTCCACATCGGGAGCGCGCGGACGGCGTTGTTCAACTGGCTGTATGCGCGGCACACGGGCGGGACATTTATCCTGCGGATCGAGGACACGGACAAGGAACGCAACACGCCGGAGGCGCTGCGCGTGCTACTGGAGGGGATGCGGTGGCTGGGGCTGGACTGGGACGAAGGGCCGGAGAAGCCGGGGCCTTACGGGCCCTATTTCCAGAGCGAGCGCGGGGCGGTATACAAGGAGTATTTGGAAAAGCTGCGGGCGGCGGGGCGCGTCTATGACAAGGATGGGGCGGTGTATTTCAAACTGCTGGGGGAGCGCTACCAGGCGTGGGACGACCACAAGCAGAAGCACATCGAGAAGGTCAAGAACGCGCCGGCGGTGATTGAGGACGCAGTGCGCGGCCGGGTGGAGCGGGAGGTGGATGAGGACTTCGTGATCTTCCGCGCGAATGGGGACCCGGTTTTTCACTTTGTGAACGTGGTGGACGACATCGCGATGGGCATCACGCACGTGATCCGCGGGGAGGACCATCTGTCGAACACACCGCGGCATGTGGAACTGTTCAAGGCGTTCGGAGTGGCGGCGCCGATTTACGCACACATTCCGCTGATTTTGAAGACGCACGGGGCGGGGAAGATGAGCAAGCGGGACCAGGGGGCGCTGATCGAGGAATACCAGAAGAAGCATTACCTGCCGGAGGCGGTGCGGAATTATTTGTGCCTGCTCGGGTGGTCGCCCAAGGACGACCGGGAGATTCTGCCGATTGAAGAGATCGTGCGGCTGTTTGACCTGCCGGGCATCAACCAGACGAACGCGAGGTTCGACGAGAAGAAGATGGCGCACATCAACATGGTGTATGTGCGGCAGATGGCGGTGGAGCGGCTGGTGAAGGAAGGGACGGAGATTTTGACGGCGGCGGGGCTGGTGAACGCGGCGACGCCGCAGGAATACACGGCGGCGGTGCTGACATTGTGCCAGGAGAAGATCCGTGCGCTGGAGGAGCTGCCGCATTTTTGCGGGTATTTTTTCCGCGAGGAGTATGCGATTGAGCCCGGGACGCTGGACAAGCTGAAGAAGAACGGCGATCCGGCGGCACGATTGCGGGAATTGCGCGAGGCGCTGGCGGGGCAGGAGGAATTTTCGGACGCGGCGCTGGAGGCGAAGGTGAAGGAACTGGCGGAGAAGCACGCGGTGAAGACGGCGGATTACATACACGCGGCGCGTCTGGCGGTGTCGGGGATGAGCGTGGGGCCGAGTTTTTACGGGATGCTGCGGGTGCTGGGGAGGGAGCGGGTGACCCAGAGGCTGGAGAAATTTCTGGCGACAATTTAGCCGGCTAAATTATCGACTGCGCGGGCGGCGGTTTCGCCGGAGAGGGCGGCGGATTCGAGGGTGGCGGGGAGTTGGGTATCGGTCCAGTCGCCGGCGAGGAAGAAGTTTTTCCAAGGGGTGAGGGGGCCGGGGCGGGCGGGTTCGGCGGCGGGAGTGGCGGCGAAGGTGGCGTCCTTGGTTTTGATGACGAGCTCGCGGAGGAAAATTGCGTCGCGGGCGGCGGGGAAGAAGCGGGCGAGTTCGGCGCGGGCGGCGGCAAGGAGGTCGTCGCTTTTACGGGAGAGCCAGGCGTCGGAGGCGGCGCTCATGGTGATGGCGTAGAGGAATTCGCCTTTGGCGCGACGGTCGGCGGGGAGGTGGTCGGAACGGTCGAAGACCCAGTGGAACGGGGAGTCGAGCAGGCCGATGAAAGGGGCGGAAAAGAGTGGGCGGTCGCAGAGCAGATGGATGTTAAGGATGCCGGAGGGCTGGAGCGCGGCGAGCTGGGCGCGTAGCTGGGAAGATTCGGGGAGTTGGGAGCGCAACGCGGACCAGGGGAGGGCGGAGATGAAGAAGTCGGCGGCGATGGTTTCGCCACGGGAAGTTTCGGCGCCGGTGACGCGATCGCCGTCGAAGTGGAGGGAAACTTGTGCGCCGAAGTGGAGACCGCCGCCGGTGGCACGGAGGCGGTGTTCGGCGTCGGGGCGGAAGAGGTCGCTGAGACCGACGCGGGAGAAAAAGATGGCGGAGTCGGCACGCGAGCCGAAGAGGGAGAGGCGAAGGGTGTTCCAGAGCAGGCGGGCGGAGGCGGTGGCGAGGGGTTCGTTTAGCGCGGCGACGCAGAACGGTTCCCACAAGGCGCGGATGGCACCGGGCGTTTGCCAAAAGCGGGCGAGCCAGGCGGCGGCGGTTTCATCGGCGGATGGAGGCGGAGCGAGGCGCAGGGCGAGGCCGAGGAGGAGGATGGCGGCGCGGTCGGACCAGTCGAGGGCGGTGAAGTTGGCGAGACCGGAGAGAAGGTGGA
>CAZDAQ010000136.1:0-8223 GCA_964503425.1 uncultured Opitutales bacterium | reverse complement strand
AGCTTGACTCGCGGGGTCGCTTGCATGGTGGACGATTATTCCGGCGGGCAGCCGCAACCAGCCCCCGAAACCCGGCAAAGAGGACTTAACTATGCCCCGCGCTCCGGGCTGGCAATCCCCATTCCACACCCGTTTGTCACCATCGTCTCATCCCTGTCTCTTCCATTTTTCACTTTATACTTTTCACCTTACACCCAGTGCCCCCTTCCTTTTGTTTCTTTTGCGTCTTTTGTGGTTAAATTCTCTTCTCCCTCTGCCCGAAACCCGCCTCCAGCGGCAGCCTCCACAGTGTCGCAAAACTCAGCGCCGAGCACACCATGATCCATCCAAAAAAGCTCCGGTAATCCCCCGCGCACCACTCCAACGCCTCCGCCCCCGCCAACCCCGCCACCATCACCCCCAGCGCCATCGTCCCGCTGCACAACGCATAGTGCGCCGTCGGGTGCGCCCCCCGCGCCACATACAGCAAATACATCAAATAAGCCGCAAACCCATACCCGTAGCCCAATTGCTCCACCACCACCCCCGCCCCAATCACCCCCAGGCTCGCCGGCTGCGCCCACGCCAGCCACAGGTAAATCCCATGCGGCACATTCATCGCCGCCGCCATCCACCACATCTGCCGCCGCAACCCCGTCCGCGCAATCATCAGCCCCCCCGCGATCCCTCCGCCCAGCATCGCCAGCACTCCCAGTGTCCCATACATCAACCCGATCTGCCCCGTGCTCAACCCCAGCCCCCCCTCTGTGCGCTCCGCCAGGAAAAACGGCAGGTTGCCCTTCAACAGTTGTATCTCCCCAATCCGGTAGAACAGCATGAACCCCAGCATCCGCCCAAATCCCGGTCGCTGCACGAAGGTCGAAAACGTCCGCACAAACTCCTCGCCCCACGCCTCCAGCACCTTAGGCCGCTCATCCCCCGTCGGCCGCGGCAGGAAAAACCCGTGATACCCGCTCAGCGCCAGCAACCCCGCCGTCGCCAGCCCGAACACCCCCGTCCACGCCGGCCCCACCCCCCATGTCTTTTCCCACTGCCCCGCCAGCCACACCAGCCCTCCCGTCCCCGTCACCGTCGCCACCCGGAAAGCCGCGCTCCGCACCCCCGACCACGCCGCCTGTCGCCCCGGCCCCAGCGCCAGCAAATAAAACCCGTCCGCCGCAATATCGTGCGTCGCCGACACAAACCCAATCCCCAGCATCAACCCCAAAGTCACCGGCAGCCATTCCCGATTCGGTAGCGTCAGCGCCAGCGCCCCCGTCAGCAACCCCACCCCCACCTGCATCGCCACAATCCACCCCCGCCGCGTCCCCACCCGCTCCACCACCGTCCCCCACAACGGCTTCACCACCCACGGCAGCGTCAACCCGCTCGTATACGCTGCCACCTCCACCGCCGTCCACCCCAGCCGCAGCAACGCCAGCCCCGCCACACTCGTGATCAAAATGTAGGGCAACCCCTGCGCGAAATACAACGTCGGCACCCACGCCGCCGGACTGCGTTCCTCCTGAGCCATCCCCCACCTCACCACAACCCACCCCCAAAACGCGAAAGCAAAATACGCCTCCCTGCCTACCCGCCCTAATGTTACTTAAATCATTTCCCGATAATGCTCCGCCATGCGCTTAAAAACCGTAATTTGCTGCATCGGGCTTTTTCGCGCATGATTTTGGATTTAATTGACCGACTTTGGAATTTCATAGATGTCACTGTTTGCGATGTTAAGCCGCTTTAAATTGCTAATTCTCGGGGTGACGATTGTCGCGGCATTTACCGGTTATGGATATTTTGGTGTCGTCCATTTCAATGGCTACGAAGACTCACCGTATTATTTCTTGGAAGTTTTGGAGGATGTATTCGCCTATTGTGCGTTAGGGATTGGTACGGCGATGTGTGTAGTTGCAGATCTATCGGCTTTTGACAGGGTTCGTTTAAAACAAATGTCCGTAAGGCGGGCCATATTGCGAATTCTGACGTTTTCCACAATTAGCCTGTTTGTGCCGTCTTTGATAATCCTTGTGATCCAGAAGATTTCTGGCGGGGCATTATTTCAAGGAGAGCATGGATGGGTGATATTAACCGCCCCATTTCTGATGTTCTGGATCGCATTCGGGGCCGCAATTTTGGTTTTTGCGAGTTTCCTCGTCATGTTTATGGAAGAAAGACAAAAAAGAAAAACCAATTGAGAGACAAAACAGATTACGAACGAAGACGGGGTCAGATCTCCAGTCTTGACCAGCCCAAAGGCGATTTTTGTCGTTCAGAAAACTATTTTCCTGTCGCCGTCTTCCCTTCCACCTGCTTCATCCGCCCCGCATACTTCTTCGCCAGCCCGTCAAACACATACATCTCCTGGTTCGCCGTCGGATGCCCGTCCACGTTCGTGAACAGCGTCTGCTGGTTCCCGTTCTGCGTCGGCTCCCACGAAAACGCCCCCAGCCCCCGCTCATTCGGAATCTCGAACATCATGTCATTCGCCCACCGCTTGCTCCAGTCCAGCCCGTCCGTTGACCACGCCGGCTTCTTCAACACCACGTTGCTCCGGGTTTGGTTGTCCACCTGGTCATTATCCGCATTCCGGATGCTCCCGCCGTATTCGTCATTGATGAAATACAGTTTCGGATAACTCTTCGCCAACTCCGCGAAATTCGCCACCTGCTTCGTGATCGGCCCCTGCCAGGCGGTATTCGAGTAGCACGACTCGCCCAAAATATCGAACTCCACCCCGTGCGCCAGCGCCCCGTCTACCCACTGGTGCGTCACCGCGTTGTTCCCGCCCTTGTCAATGTGCAGCATGATGAGGATGTTCGGGTCCACTTCCTTCACCCCCGCAATCCCCGCCTTCAGCAACGCCGCCAGTTTTTCCCAATCCCGCGTGCTGCCGTCGGGTAGCAGCATTCCCGGCGTTATCTCATTGCCCGGCTGCACCATGTCCGGCGCCGCCCCCGCCGCCTTCAACTTCGCCACCACGTCCTTCGTGTAGTCGTGCACCGTCTTCACCAGCTCGGGAAACGGCAAATCCCGCCACGCCAGCGGCTTCACCTGCTTCTGCGGGTCGGCCCAGTTGTCGCTGTAATGGAAATCCAGCAGAAACCCCATCCCCGCCGCCTTGATCCGCTTGGCGAATTTAATCGTCTGCTCCAGCCCGCAGTAACCCTTCCCCGAGCGCGGGTCATACCCGTCCGCCGCCGTCGGATCCACAAATATCCGCACCCGCACATAATTAAACCCGTGCGCCTTCATGATCTGCAAAATATCCGTCACCTGCCCCTTGTCCATGAACGTCGTCCCCCGCGCCTCCGCTGCCGGCACCGCCGACAAATCCGCCCCAATGATATACCCCTGCGGCAGCGCCAGCTTCTTGCCCGACGACGCAAACGCCGGCGGCCCGTCCTTCGGCGAATTCGCCGCCGGATACGCCGGCACCGTCGTCGCGGCCGGCGCAGCCGCCGGACTAACCGCTTCCTCGGCCCGCACGCCGCCAGCCAGCATTACCGCCAAAACCGCCACAAAAAAGGTATGACAGAAGTCTCGCATAGGGGTATCAAGCCCGCTCGGGCTTTGGGGCTGGGAGTTGTCAAACGACCCGATCTCTAATTGCCGGTCGTCTGAAAATCCATGTTTACGCCAAAAAAGCAATCAAAGAATCCCTTTCACCGAACCACAGAATGGACCACCGAACGACTGGAAGCCCAAGGTCGAACTCCGCGAAGACACCCTGCGCAGACGCAAGACCGGCGGGCGACGTCTTTCACGCCACGAACGGAATCCACCGCCAGCGCACTTGGGTCATGTACTGGGCATAAGCGGGGGATTGGCGCAGGAACCGTTCCTCCACAAAAGTCTTAACTATCCACAGGCCGGCCCACGTCAGATTGGCCGCCAGATTCAGCCAGTTGAAATTCGCCAGCGCCGTCGCGGTAATCAGCACAAACACGCCCGTGTAGATGGGATGGCGCATATAACGATAGGCGCCGGTTGTCACGATCTGCCGCTCGGCCGGCACAAAGCCGATGTTTCGACCCAAACTCAACCGGGCCCAAACGGTGATCGCAAGTCCCAGCGCCGCCAGCGCGATCGTCCATGCCCGCGGCACCACCGGCTCGCCGCGGCCCGCCAGCGGCCACAGCAGGTACGGCCAATAGGTCGCGAAAAACGCCAGCACCCAAAACCACGGGTTCATCGTGACGCGCGCCGGCGGACGACGCAGCACTGTCGTGACCGTCAGCAGCGCCATGTTAATCAGGAGTAATAGATTCTCGATGGGGATGGGCCGCATCAACAAAACCACCAAAATGGTTAATGCAAACGGCAGCACCGCGACACACGCAATCGCGCGGTCCACGGCTGGCCGCGTCAGGAGGTGATCGGCAGCCGCTGGCGGCGCAGCCTGCGCTGGTGAATTTTTGGGTGAAGGCACGGCGGGAACGGGAAAAGAACTGGCTAATTAACCCCCTCCGGCCAGGACAACCATCTAAAAGCAGTTTCCTATCAGTGAGAATTTTCCGCCGAAATTGGGCGCTTCTTGTGGGAACGGTCCGTCCGAGCCAGCGCCGATTTTCAACATGTATTCGAGGCGGATGCCCAATGGGGCACCGGGCGGCACGCGTTTGCCGCAATGCGAATATGGGGATTTTGAGTCCATGCTCAATACAGACGGAAGCTCGGAGGAATGTTACAGCAAATCCACCGGGGGGCAACCGACGGAGTCAGGTCTCCAATCTTGACAAAGCGTCAGTTACCACCCACCCCAATTCCGCCAACCCCGAAAACCACATTTCCCCTCCATCCCCATCCGCCCTACAACTCCAGCTTCCGCACCAACTCCTCCACCGTCAGCCGGTGGTGCGTTGCCCCGCTCTTGAGAATGCCGCAGCGCGTCCCGGTGCGAATGGGATTATGATTTGGGATGGCCTCATGGTGCTCGCCACCTGCGGCCCATATCCTCTGTTCTTCCTCATCTCTTTTCATGGGTTGGAGGCACAATCTTGTCCCGGCTAAATCCCTGCTTTCCCCGCGTATCCATCTCCCCTTCGCCCGAAAACGCCCTCTCTTCTCGAATTCCTCCTAAGATGCTAAAAATCAACATCTTAAAAACAATAAAATATCCCCCAAATCCCTCCTTTGCCCCACTCCCTCATTGACTCCCCCCCCGTTTTTTAGGAATATAGCGGGTTATTCGCATATGGGCCCGGCGCCGCTCACTGAACGCCCCGCCCGAAACTGCGTCTAAATCCTACATTCGGCAGGGGAATGACATGTCCTGGTTTTCCAAGCCCAAGTCCAAAAAAGACCAAATGGTCGAGCAGCGCCGCCGCCGGCGCGGCGAGGGCTCCCTCCCGGCCACCCACTGGTTTAACGCTTGGCAGGTTCTCGCCGTTGTCCTCTTCCTGGCCATGTCCGGCCTCGTCACCGCCATCTGCTTCGTGGGCCGTTCCCCCACCGTCGCCCAGTTCATCGTCGGCGACCGCGCCCGCCTCACCATCACCGCCCAAACCCCCTTCTCCTACGTCAGCGACCTCCAAACCAGGCGCGAGCAAAAGAATGCCAGCGACCTCGTGGGCTCCTCCTTCCGCCAGGACCTCTCTGGCGAATCCCGCCTCCGCCAGGCCGTCGCCGCCCTCGAAGCCGCCCTCGACGCCTTTTCCGCCGACTCCCACCCCCTCCCCACCGACGCCCATTCTGCGGTCCAGCAGAATGCTGAACAGCAGGCCGCCGCCTGCGATAAGCTCGCCCGCGACTTCACCGAAAAACAGGGCTTCGCCCTCGACCCGCGCGATGTCCTCGCCCTCACCCAAAACACCACTTCCGCCCAGCGCGCCCAGGCCTTTGACGAAGGCCTCATGGCCCTCCACAGCATTCTTTCCCAGGGCATTTACGACCCCACCCAGCAGGGCTTCCAATCCTCCGCCGCCAAGGGCGAACTCTTCAACCTCGACATCCCCGGCCGCCTCACCTCCGCCCCCGTCCTCAGCCAGGAGGAAGCCCTCCGCGAGCTCCGCATCAACCCCGCCCCCGTCGGCGTTGACCCCGCCACCCAGGCCGCCGTCTTCCACGTCCTCAAGCAGGCCGTCCTCCCCAACATCGCCTACGATGCCGACCGCACCACCCGCGAGCGCCAAGCCGCTGCCGCCGCCGTCAAACCCCAGCTCGTGCAAGTCCGCGAGGGCGCCGTCCTCATTGACCCCAGCTCCCCCGTCACCCCCGAGCAGCGCGAAGCCCTCCTCGCCTACCAGCAGGAGCTGAAGCTCCACGGCCAGAACGGCCTCGGCTGGTCCAACGGCCTCGTCCAGCGTTTCCTGTTTGTCACCTTGCTCCTCGCCGCCGCCGTCATCTTCATCAAAAGCGGCCTCGGCCAGTTGGACCAGTCCCCCAAGCTCTACGCCCTCACCGCCCTCCTCCTCCTCGTCAACCTCGCCCTCCTCCGCCTCGTGCTCACCCTGGGCGACACCAGCCTCCTCGCCCAGCGCCCCATCCTCCAGGCCGTCCTCCCCTGGATCGCCCCCACCATGTTCGCGCCGCTCATCATTGCCGTCATGATCGGCGCCGCCCCTGCCACCCTCGCCGCCCTCCTCATCAGCATTCTCTTTTCGCTTATGACTGGTGACACCCTCGAGGTCTTCCTCGTCAATTTCCTCGCCTCCCTCGTCGCCATTCACTTCTGCCGCGAAGTCCGCGTCCGCGCCCGCCTCGTCCGCGCCGGCCTGTTTGGCGGCGTCGCCGCCGCCGTCTGCGCCGCCTACCTCGGCTTCGTCACCGAGGGCGACTATTCCCACGGCATCCTCCAGCAAATGCTCGCCGCCGCCCTCACCGGCCTCCTCACCGCCGTCGTCGCCATCGGCGTCCTCCCCGTCCTCGAAAACCTCTTCAAAATCACCACCGACATCACCCTCCTCGAGCTTACCGACTTCAATCACCCCCTCCTTCGCAAGCTCCAGCTCGCCGCCCCCGGCAGCTACCACCACAGCCTCATGGTCGCCAACCTCGCCGAGCGCGCCGCCGCCGAAATCGGCGCCAACGCCCTCCTCTGCCGCACCTGCTCCCTCTATCACGACATCGGTAAAATGGTCAAACCCGAGTATTTCACCGAAAACCAGCGCGACGGCTTCAACCCCCACGAGGAGGTCAACCCCTCCATGTCCGCCCTCATCATCAAAAGCCACGTCAAGGAAGGCCTCGACCTCGCCCAGCAATACAAGCTCCCCCAGGTCATCCGCGATGTCATCTCCCAGCACCACGGCACCACCCTCATCAAGTATTTCTACCACAAGGCCTCCCTCCTCCAGCGCCAGTTCGCCACCCCCGTGCCCTTCCCCCGCCAGCGCTCCGTCCGCGCCAAAGACACCCCCCCCAACCTGCCCGTCGCTCCCCCTCCCCCCGCCGACTTTGACGACTCCGCCCCCGACGAATCCTTCTACCGCTACGATGGCCCCAAACCGCGCTTCAAGGAATCCGCCATCATCGCCCTCGCCGATTGCGTCGAAGCCGCCTCCCGTTCCCTCCGCAAAGTCTCCCCCCAGGCCATCGAGGATCTCGTCGAGTCCCTCTTCAACGACCGCATCGAAGACCACCAGCTCGACGACAGCCCCATCACCATTCAGGAACTGAAAAAAATCAACCAGAGCTTCAACCTGAGCCTCGTCAACATGCTGCACTCCCGCGTGCAGTATCCCGGCGGCTCTGGCGAATCCGGCGCTCCCGACAAACCGGCCGAAGCTCCCGCTCCCGCCGCTCCGCCCGCTCCCGCGCCCAAGTCCCCCGGCGGCACGATTGCCGTCGCCAGCAGCCGCCCCGCCTCCTCTCCCGCCTGAATCAATCGGCGGCCGTTTTGCTCGCCGTAAATCGGTGCCCTCCGGCCCCGGTTTTTTTCGTGGAATTTTTCTAACGTCTAAAAACATCATGCTGTCGTAATTAGGCTTTTCGTAGGATGTCGGGCGCAACCATTCATCTTTCGCGCCATGAAACCACTCTCAAAAAGCTCTCTCGCCTACTTCGGCCTTTGCGTTGTTCTCACTTCTTCCGCCTTTTGGGCGGGTCGCCTCAGCGTCGCCGGTGGCACGTTTTCCTCCGCCATCGCCGGCGCATCCGGCTCGTCCGCGTCCGCCTCCGGCTCGGCCGCCCAGTTTGCCGGCGGAGCTAATTCCGCCGCCGCCATGAGCCTCGACGGTTTTCTCAAAGGCTCCGTTCATCCCAATGCCGACGACCTCGCCCGCTGGGCCAAAAGCC